>JAMONB010000214.1 GCA_027066745.1 Flavobacteriaceae bacterium | reverse complement strand
CTATGCGTGAAGCTATTTTGAAAAATAGTTCAGATAAAGAATCTCCTTCTAAAGTAGCTTTATCATTTATAAAAAACGAAGTGAGTAAGATATTTTAAAAAAGAATAGAGCCTAGCTCAATAATTTTCAATCTAAAGTCAAATAAAAAAATGAAACTATTCTTTTTACTATTTTGTCAATTTGTTATTATTGGTTGTAGCTCAATTAAACAAAAAAAAGAACACTTTGGAACTAGTAAATTAACTTTACAAGTCAAAAACAAAAGTGACATACCATTATTAGTGAATCGTTTACAAACCTATTCAAAAATCGCTAATAACAAAGTTAGTTCAAGTGTAGAAAACAATAATCTTTCCATTGAAATCTTTGATTTATTAACTGAAGAAAAAATAGCAAACTTATTCCGTTTAAATGGTTCTTTTAAGATTAAAGGAAACAATAATACCGTTTTTACTGAAGATAAATTCCGCTCTTCTTTTAGTTCTTTTCCAGAAGCCTCAATGGTTTTTATTTTTGATTCTATCTATAAAAAAGAGCTTGAAACTTTTTCTAGAGATAACCTTAAACAAAAAACTGAAGTGTTTTTAGGTAATACTTGTGTTGCCTCACCAACTTTTATGAATACCATAAATAATGGTCTTCTTGGTCTAACTCCAACAAATTCTGATTTTGACACCTATATTGTTCATACTGCTTCAACAGTAAAATACCCTCATAATATTGCCTTTAATCATTTAAATTATAAAGTTACGTTTAAAGATAGTGTAATCTCTAAAAATTTATTCCAGCAGTATCAATCAATAAAAAACTATCCTTTAGGGCATAGTGTGAATAGTCATAAAGAGAAATTCTTAGAAAAATACAGTTCAGATTTATCATCTGATCGAATTAAAGTATTACAAAAATTAGATGCTGTTATTTTAATGCTAAGTAAAATTTACTCTAATGACTTACTTAGTTTTATTAAAAAATCAAACTTTAGTAGTTATACTGAGTTAGAATTATTTATAACCAAGGTTAACTCAATTCAAGAAAATTATAAGAGTGATATTAGCACAATAGAAGAAGTGGTAAATAGTTTGCAGCTTATCACAAATTCTTACAATTCTAACCAATAAAACTTGATGCAATTTTTCTTCTTTATTTTCGTTAAAAATTATAATGTTTAACTTTAAAAAACAAGATGATTAAGATAAAAACAATACTAATTTTAGTTTTCATAATTTTATCTTGTAATGATGAAGATACTGAACAAACTTCTCCTATATCATCAAATAAAGCAATAACTATCTACAATCAGGCCTATCAAGAAAATTATCAAGAAGATAAAATAAATGATATTATAGCTACAGCTAAAAATGCTTATGTACTTGTTGATCCGTTTCAAGACGATGTAGCAAATTCAATTGCTACAATTAAAGCAAACGGAAATCAAGTAGCTGCTTATATTAGTATTGGTACTGGTGAAAATTGGAGAAATGATTTTTCAGAA
The DNA here is from genome assembly GCA_027066745.1 of Flavobacteriaceae bacterium. Taxonomy (GTDB): domain Bacteria; phylum Bacteroidota; class Bacteroidia; order Flavobacteriales; family Flavobacteriaceae; genus Aureibaculum. The sequence continues at coordinate 9,163 of JAMONB010000214.1, read as the reverse complement.
ATGCAACAGTACCTTGTCTCAAAAAACTGGGGACAGTGGCCTGGTGAATTTTTTGTAAATTCTACTACAACTGGTATTATCAATATTATGAAGGGTAGAATTGATCAAATTGCTCTTTGGGGATGTGACTGGGTAGAATTTGATAATATGGATTGGGTTTACGATGATGAATTAAGGTCAACGTATAAATTTGAAGTAACTCAAGCTGAAGGTATTGCTTACTATCAAGAGTTATGTGATTATGTTCATCAAAAAGGAATGAAATGTATGGCTAAAAATATGGTCGAAAATGCTTCTAATTTCGATGGTGTTTTATACGAATCATATAATAATGAAAAAAATTGGTGGGATGAATCTGGTGCTCAAAGTTTTTTAGATGCTGGTAAATTGGTCATCATAAATCATTATAATGAATCAAACTGCGGACAAGTCTATACTGATTATAAAGGTATTTATAATAATAACTTATCTTTTATCTGCGAGGACAGCAATTTGAAAAAGTATGTGCATTTTAATGAGTAATTTCTAAACTATTACACTAATATTACCAATTAAAGTTCTACCTAATCAACTTCTTATATTTGATACGCTTAGGTATTAAATCACCTCCTAAACGTTTCTTTTTATTTTCTTCATATTCAGAAAAACCTCCTTCAAAGAAATACACTTGACTATCGCCTTCAAAGGCTAAAATATGAGTACAAACTCTATCTAAAAACCAACGATCATGGCTGATAACTACAGCACAACCCGCAAAATTTTCAAGTCCTTCCTCTAAGGCTCTCAGTGTATTTACATCTAAATCATTGGTAGGCTCATCTAACAACAACACATTTCCTTCTTCTTTTAAAGTCATTGCCAAATGTAATCGGTTACGTTCACCTCCAGAAAGTGCTGAAACTTTTTTATTTTGTTCACTTCCTGCAAAATTGAATCGACTCAAATAAGCTCTTGAATTGACTTGCTTCCCTCCCATCATGACCAATTCTTGCTCATCAGAAAAATTTTGCCAAATCGTTTTATCTTGATCAATATTTGAATGTGCCTGATCTACATAGGCAATTTTTGCAGTTTCACCCACAACAAACTCTCCTTTATCAGGTTTTTCTTCACCCATTATCATTTTAAAAATGGTGGTTTTACCTGCTCCATTCGGACCAATAATCCCTACAATACCTGCCTGAGGTAAATTGAATTCTAAATTTTCATATAATAATTTATCACCAAAAGCTTTAGAAACTCCTTTGGCTTCAATTACATTTGTACCTAAGCGTGGACCATTTGGAATATAAATTTCTAATTTGTCATCCAATTGCTTTTGGTCTTGACTCATTAACTTGTCATAATTCTTCAAACGAGCTTTTTGTTTGGTTTGCCTTCCTTTTGCTCCTTGACGAACCCATTCTAATTCTCGTTCTAACGTTTTTTGACGTTTAGAAGCTGTTTTGCTTTCTTGTGCCAAACGTTTTGATTTTTGATCTAACCATTCAGCATAATTTCCTTTCCACGGAATTCCTTCTCCTCTATCCAATTCAAGAATCCACCCTGCAACGTTATCTAAAAAGTACCTATCGTGAGTTACAGCAATTACCGTTCCTTTATATTGTGCCAAATGATGCTCTAGCCAATGTACAGATTCTGCATCTAAATGATTGGTAGGTTCATCTAATAATAAAATTTCAGGTTCTTGCAATAACAACCTACATAAAGCAACTCTTCTACGCTCTCCACCAGAAAGTACACGAATTGGCGTATCAGGTTCTGGAGTACGCAAGGCATCCATAGCAATTTCTAATTTGGTATCTAACTCCCATGCATTTGAAGCGTCAATCTTATCTTGTAACTCAGCCTGTTGAGCCATGAGTTTTTCCATTTTATCGGCATCAGAATAAACTTCTTCTAAACCAAACATATCGTTAATTTTATTGTATTCATCTAATATAGCAACCGTTTCTGCCACACCTTCTTTAACAATATCTATTACCGTTTTAGTCTCATCTAATTGAGGCTCTTGCTCTAAATAACCTACTTTGTAGCCTGGAGAAAAAACAACATCACCTTGGTAATTTTTTTCTACACCAGCTATAATTTTTAATAAGGTCGATTTACCCGATCCGTTCAACCCTAAAATACCTATTTTTGCTCCATAAAAGAAACTCAAATAAATATCTTTTAATACTTGTTTATTGGTACTCTTATAGGTTTTAGAAACCTTATTCATCGAAAAGATGACCTTTTTATCGTCAGACATTTTTGTAAATAATTATTAAGTTATTGGGTAATTAGTTGAATTTTTCTTCAATAAATCAGAAATCAACATTCTGAAATTGTAAATCTATTAAACCCTTCCTTTTAATGCGTTAAACACCCAGGCTATGGCAAAGAAACCAACACCGACTGCTGCAAACCCCCAGCCCGCAACTTCATTATATCTAAATGCACCAAGTGCTATCAAGCCAAGTCCAACAATAATCATAATCAATGTTGCATAGCCTAACACGGTATTTTTATTCATCATCATATCTATCTCTGTTTTTTATAGGCAATTCAGTTTACCCTCTTAGCTTTAATTCTTTCATGACTTTATTAAAAGTATCAGACGTTGGTCTTAAATAAACTTCATCATCTACAAATAATGTAGGAAACCTTAAAGCTCCATCATACAATTCTCTGGTATGTTTATGGGCTTCTTCATCTTCAATAACACTTTTATATTCAAAAGGAATTTCAGCCATTCTTAAAAAATTTTTAAAAGCTACTGTTTGTGCGTCTCCTTTTTTACCGTAAATTACTATTTTCATTTGAGTTATTTCTTCTATTAATTCTTATTAAAGAATCAAATATATTTGCCCAAATATACAAAAACTAAAATCATAAACTATTAATAAGTCAGTATGTAACAATTTTGTATTTTAGCAATCAGTTTTAGTAAACAATTTATGGATATCAACTTCAATAAGAACGAAGATTATAACAAACTAAAAGTAACGGAATTAAAGACTAAGTTACTAAAAGTTTATAAAGGTGGTGGTGAAAAACGGATTGAAAAACATCATGCAAAGGGTAAAATGACGGCTCGTGAACGCATTACCTACCTGTTAGACTCTAACAAAAACAGTATTGAAATAGCTGCATTTGCTGGTGACGGGATGTATGCTGAACATGGTGGTTGTCCGTCTGGAGGGGTTGTTATAAAAATCGGATACATTAAAGGCAAGCAATGCATTGTTGTTGCTAATGATGCCACAGTAAAAGCTGGAGCTTGGTTTCCTATTACTGGCAAAAAGAATCTTAGAGCCCAAGAAATTGCAATTGAAAACAGACTGCCAATTATCTATTTGGTAGATAGTGCTGGTGTTTATTTACCAATGCAAGATGAAATTTTTCCTGACAAAGAGCATTTCGGTAGAATTTTTAGAAATAATGCCATTATGAGTAGCATGGGTATTACACAAATATCAGCTATCATGGGGAGCTGTGTTGCGGGTGGTGCTTATTTGCCAATTATGAGTGATGAAGCCTTAATTGTAGATAAAACAGGGAGTATTTTCTTAGCAGGAAGCTATTTGGTTAAAGCTGCTATTGGAGAATCTATTGATAATGAAACCCTTGGCGGAGCATCAACACATTGTGAAATTTCTGGTGTAACCGATTATAAAGCAAAAGATGACAAGGATGCTTTAGACAGAATAAAAAATACCATTGCTAAAATAGGCGATTTTGACAAAGCAGGATACAATAAGGTTAAAGCAAAACAGCCTAAAGAAAATTCAGAAGAAATTTACGGAATTCTACCTGAAAAGCGTCATGACCAGTACAATATGCACGAAATCATAAAACGGTTAGTTGATGATTCTGAATTTGATGAATACAAAGCTGATTATGGTAAAACCTTAATTACAGCATATGCTAGAATTGATGGTTGGGCAGTAGGTATTGTTGCCAATCAACGTAAAGTTGTAAAAAATGCCAAAGGAGAAATGCAATTTGGAGGTGTTATTTATTCTGATTCTGCTGATAAAGCAACACGTTTTATTGCCAATTGCAATCAGAAAAAAATTCCCTTAGTGTTTTTACAAGATGTAACTGGATTTATGGTTGGTAGTAAATCTGAGCATGGTGGTATTATAAAAGATGGTGCCAAAATGGTAAACGCAGTGAGTAATTCGGTAGTTCCGAAGTTTACGATTATTATCGGAAATTCTTATGGAGCTGGTAATTATGCCATGTGTGGCAAGGCTTATGACCCGCGATTAATTGTAGCTTGGCCAAGTGCTGAGCTGGCAGTAATGAGCGGTAATTCTGCTGCAAAGGTATTATTACAAATCGAAAAAGCTTCCTTGTTAAAACAAGGCAAAAAAATAACAAAGAAAGATGAAGAAGAATTGTACAACTCTATAAAATCTCGTTATGACACGCAAACTTCTCCTTATTATGCAGCATCTAGAATTTGGACGGATGGCGTCATAGACCCTCTTGATACTAGAACATGGATTTCTATGGGGATTGAAGCTGCCAACCACGCACCCATTGAAAAGAAATTTAATTTGGGAGTGATTCAAGTATAGACATGAATTGCACTAATTATCACAAAACAAATAATTAATATAAATTAATCATGAACTTTTTAAATAAAAATAAATATTCTGTGAGTAAAAAAATAATAATCATACTTGCATTCCTAGCTGTTTTGCCACTAGCGGCACAAAAACAAGAAGCTATTTTGCATTTTAAAGATAGTACTGTACTCAAAGGCTTAGCAAAAATAACCCATACTAAAGGAATCCTATTTAGGAAAACCAAAAAAGATGAAAAGATTGAATATACTTTTGAAGAATTAAAGTATATTGAGATTAAAGAGAAGAAAAAAAGTAAAGAATTCACAACCTACGCTTATAGACTACTTCCTGAAAGCGGTTATACATTATTAAAACAAATAGAAGTAGGGAAGGTCAATTTATATAAGTTCTTTGATGTCTTTCACTCTTCAAAGTCTGGCCCTAACGGATCTATGACCTCTAAAAGTTCATCTATCAGCCGTTATTATATTGCTAAAGAAAATGAAGAAATTCTTACCAACCTAGGTATTAACGGTTTAAAATTTGGTAAAAGATTTAAAAAAAATGCCTCCAACTATTTTAGCGACTGCCCTGAATTGGTATTAAAAATTCAAAAAAAGAAATTTAAAAAGAAACACATTAAAGAGGTTGTGAAATTTTACAATGAGAATTGTAATTAAACCATGAACTTTTCAAAGAAAAATCGAGAACCCATTAAAACAACTAAATATTCTGTGAGTAAAAAAATAATATTTATACTTGTATTTCTAGTTGTTTTACCACTAGCAGCTCAAAAACAAAAAGCTACTTTATATTTTAGAGATGGTACAGAGTTGAAAGGTAAGGCTAGAATAACCAAGTCAGGAAAAATAAAGTTTAGAAAAAGTCAAAAATCAAAGAAAGTATTTTATGATTACAAAGAAATTGACAAAATACTTATTAGAAAGGAAGATATAGATGTAATGTATCAATACAAAATTCTTAAAAATAAATCACGCCCTTTAATTTTAGAAATAATTAAAGAAGGTGAAATTACTTTATTTAGAACTTTAAAAACTGGACATAATCCTGGAATGATGATGGGACCTGGCGGTGGAGCTCCTATGATGACAGGCGGGTATTCTTACTCAATAAGTAATTACTACGTTTCTAGAGATAATGAATCAACTGTTTTCCACTTAGGAAGCAAGGGTACATATTTTAGTAAAAATTTTAAAAAAGCTGCTTCATCATATTTTAAAGATTGTCCTAAATTGGTAACAAAAATCCAAAACAAAGAATTAAAAAAACGTGACATCGTTGAAATAGTTGAATTTTACAATGAGAATTGTGATTAGCCTATGAAAAAAAATATTTATATATTATTCTTTATTTTATCAATAAACCTTAATTCTCAAATAGAGTTAAGACACAACCCTTATGTTAAGGGATCTGTAGTTTTTAAAAATGGAAATATAATTAAGGGAGTTGTTAGATTAAATAGCTCTGCATTTGACATCAGATTTAAAGATAGTCTAAAGCAAAGAAAAGCCAAAAAAGTAAAATTCAAAGAGGTTGAAAAAATAATAACTTACACAGACTCTTTAAACCCCAGAGAATTCTATTATAAAAAAACTGACGAAAGTAAATTTCTTTATTTTGTTGAGTTAATTCATTCTGACACTATTAGCACATATGTTAGTTCTTCTGACAGGGTAGCATTGTTTTATTCTGAATCTAATATTGACAGAAGAACTGGTAAAGAGTGGATGGATGAAATGCAAAATGAACATGCATTAAATTTCATACACCATCAATTGTCAATAAATCAACGGCGATTATTTTATCGAAATTACAGTCTATTATATGCAAGAATAAGAATAGAAAAAATAGATTATTTTTTACATAAAAAAGATCAAAAAGCATTAATTTTAGTTGGCTCTAAAGGAAATCCTTTATATAAAAATTTCAAAAAAGCGGCGACAAAATATTTTCAAGATTGTCCTGCTCTTGTAGAAAAAATACAATCAAGAGAATTAAAACTGAAGCATTTACCTGAAATTATAGAATTTTACAAGTTATATTGTAACTAATACAACAAAAAAACAAACGATTAAACAGAATTTAATAAATGGGAAGAGCATTCGAATTTAGAAAAGCACGAAAAATGAAGCGTTGGTCAGCCATGGCAAAAACCTTTACACGTATTGGTAAAGACATTGTAATGGCAGTAAAAGAAGGAGGTCCAAATCCTGAATCTAACTCACGTTTACGTGCTGTCATGCAAAATGCCAAGGCAGCAAATATGCCTAAAGAAAATGTAGAGCGTGCCATTAAAAAAGCATCAGACAAAGATACGGCTGACTATAAAGAAGTATTATTTGAAGGCTATGCTCCTCACGGAATTGCAGTCTTAGTTGAAACGGCAACTGACAATAACAACCGTACCGTTGCCAATGTTAGAGCGGCTTTCAACAAGTGCGATGGTACTTTTGGCACTTCGGGTTCTGTCGTCTTTATGTTTGACCATACCTGTAATTTTACCGTTAAAAAAGAAGATATTACTATCGAGATGGAAGAACTAGAACTCGAATTGATTGATTTTGATGTGGAAGAAATTTTTAATGATGAAGAAGGAATTATTATCTATGCTCCTTTTGAACAGTTTGGTGCTATTCAATCCTTTTTTGAAATGAACAATGTAGAAATTTTATCTTCTGGCTTTGAAAGAATACCCACCTCAACAAAAAAACTATCAGAAGAACATCAAGCTGATGTTGAAAAATTATTAGAAAAAATTGAAGAAGAAGATGATGTACAACATGTATATCACTCTATGGAAATGTAAATAAACTAAAAGACTGAAGCTGGAAGATTAATCTATGAATATTAGTTACACATTAAACCAAATACCACAAATTGCAAAACAAATTATTGATGAAGCTTCAAGTAAAATTTTGTTATTTTATGGTGAAATGGGTGTAGGTAAAACCACCTTAATCAAAGAAATTGTAAAACAATTAGAGGTTGATGATGTGGTTACTTCCCCTACTTTTTCATTAGTAAATGAGTATGTATCCCGTAAAGGAGAAACTATTTATCATTTTGATTTCTATAGGATTGAAGATGAGAATGAAGTTTTAGACATCGGAATCGAGGAGTATTTTGATCGTGATAACTGGTGTTTAATTGAGTGGCCAGAAAACATTAAAAATATAGTACCTTTAAATGCTGTAAAAATTCGTTTATCAACCAATGAAGATGAAACTAGATCCATTAAGATGGTGAACATGAAGCTCGGAATGCAACACTAAAACCTGAAACAAAAACATGAGTAAACAATTTTCGCCATTTAGTAAAGAAGAATTAATGCCGAAACCTGAAATGCTTGAAATTAAAAAGCAAAAAGGTGAGTTATTTATCGGCATTCCTAAAGAAACTCATTTACAAGAAAAACGAATTTGCCTAACGCCTGATGCTGTTGCAGCCTTGACCAATCAAGGACATCGGATAATTATAGAAACTAAGGCTGGTGAAGGTGCCAATTATAGTGACACTGATTATTCTGAAGCTGGAGCCAAAATTTCTTATGATGTTGAAGAAGCCTTTGGTTGCAATATTGTTTTAAAAGTAGAACCACCTTCTTTAAAAGAAATTAAATATTTCAATCCGCAAAGTGTCTTATTTTCTGCTTTACAGTTAAAAACACAACATAAAAAATACTTTGAAGCTTTAGCTAAAAAACGTATTACAGCTATTGCATTTGATTTTATTTCTGATGAGCATGGTGTGTTTCCTGTAGTAAAATCTCTAAGTGAAATTGCTGGAATATCATCTGTCTTAATTGCTGCCGAACTGATGGCAAAAAGCAGTAAAGGAAATGGTTTATTACTCGGTAATATTAGTGGAGTCGCTCCTCCAGACGTAGTTATTTTAGGTGCTGGTACTGTTGGTGAATTTGCAGCCAGATCAGCATTAGGCTTAGGGGCTCAAATAAAAGTATTTGACAATTCTATTACAAAATTAAGAAGATTACAACATAATTTAGGTGTTGCCATTTTCACTTCTACCATTCAACCAAAGACACTACTAAAAGCTTTAATGCGATGTGACGTTGCTATTGGTGCAGTAAGAGGAAGAACCAGAACCCCTATATTAGTTAGTGATGACATGGTACAGCAAATGAAAGATGGTGCTATTATTGTTGATGTAAGTATTGATAGTGGCGGTTGCTTTGAAACTTCTGAAATTACCACACATAATAGTCCTACCTTTATAAAACATGGTGTTATTCATTATGGTGTGCCTAATATTCCGTCAAGATATTCAAGAACAGCATCATTGTCTATTAGCAATATTTTTACGCCATACCTCTTAGAAATAGGTGAAGAAGGTGGTATTCAGAACACCGCAAGATTTGATAAAAGCCTGCAAAAAGGCATGTATTTTTATCATGGTATATTGACAAATAAAGCCGTAGGAGATTGGTTTAATTTACCCTACAGAGACATTAATTTATTGATTTTTTAAAATGGATATTAAAAGACGTTTTTTCTTATTTGGCATCGGGTTTTCTATTGGAATTGTTTTACTACTCTTTTTCTTAAACGGAAAAGAAGCTTCTT
>JAMONB010000213.1 GCA_027066745.1 Flavobacteriaceae bacterium | reverse complement strand
ATTTGTAGATTCATTTTTTAAATAGAAACAAAACTTCAAAAAAATAGAAAAGACCTTTTACATTAAAATATAAAAGGTCTTTTCTTTGTATAATTTTATATCTTTATTTTTAAAATATTTATAATGAAAAATTTAACAATTTTAGTAAGTTTTATACTGCTATTTATTTCTTGTAAAAAAGAAGTACCAGTTGTTTTTAATTCATACGATGAAACTTCAGAAATAGCTGAACAGCAAAACCATGAAATAAAAAGAATGCAATTTAAACTTATTCAATCTAAGTATTTAGATATGAATAAGGTTTTTAAACCTTTTGAAGAAGACTTGGCATATTTTTCTGAAGCCGACTACAATAATATAGCACCTTATATTATAGAACAAAATATTCCCTCCATTCAAGAATCAGTAGCAGAAGGAATTTTAACATACGAAAAAATAGTATTGTTTTATTTATATCGAATTCGAAAGTTTGAAAGTGATAATCAATTGGCGTTACACAGTATAATTTCATTAAACCCAACTGTAATTAAAGAAGCACGTGAAAAAGATAAAAATAGGTCTAAAAACACAACCTATTCATTATATGGTTTGCCAATTCTTTTAAAAGACAATATTAATACTGAAGGAATGCCAACGACTGCCGGTGCTTTTGCTTTACTTGAGAATAGTAAAACCAATGATGCTTTTATTGTTGAAAAATTAAAAGAAAGTGGTGCACTAATTCTTGGTAAAGCCAATTTAAGTGAATGGGCCTACTTTTTCTGTAGTGGTTGTCCGGTTGGGTATAGTGCAATTGGCGGACAAACTTTAAATCCGTACGGAAGAAAAATTTTTGAAACGGGAGGCTCAAGCTCAGGAAGTGGAGTTAGTGTTGCTGCAAACTATGCTGTTGCAGCAGTAGGCACAGAAACATCGGGTTCTATATTATCACCTTCAAGTAAAAACTCTGTAGTAGGCTTAAAACCAACTGTAGGCTTGTTAAGTAGAACTGGAATTGTTCCAATTTCAAGTACGTTAGATACTCCAGGACCTATGACAAAAAGTGTGATAGACAACGCCATATTTTTGGCAGCAATGACTGGTGAAGATTCTAATGATAAGGCAACAAAAAATAAGACTGCAACTATTGATTATTTGAAGGGTTTAAAAACCAACACATTGTCTGGAAAACGTTTTGGCGTTATAAAAGAATTATTAACAGATTCAATTTATTTAAATACAGTTAATGTAATTAAAAATGCTGGAGGAGTAATGATTGAAATTGATCTACCACAAGTTTCATTAGATGGTTTTTTAACGCTTTTAAATATAGATATGAAGAATGATTTACCATTGTATCTTACAAAATATGCTGATAAAAAAATTACATATGCTTCCGTTCAAGATATTATTGATTTAAATCTTCAAGATACGTTAAAAAGAGCTCCTTATGGGCAACAATTATTTGAAGGAATAGTAGCCGATACTACTTCAAATGAATCATTTGAGCAAATAAAGCAACAATTGCACAAACAAGGTGTGGCATATTTTCAAACACCTATGAATGAACATAATTTAGACGTAATTTTATCTATTAATAATTACCATGCGGGTTATGCAGCAGTGGCAAAATATCCTTGTTTAACAATCCCTATGGGATACCAAAAATCTGGAGAACCAATAAGTCTTACTTTAATTGCTCCTTCTTTTCAAGAACAAAAATTATTGCAATTAGGATACGTATTTGAACAATTAAAGAAGGTGAGGAAGCTTCCAAAGAACTATCAATAAGAGAGTTTCTAAAAATTAATTGGAATACTGTTCAAAAGTACTACTTTTGCGCTCGTTAAATTAGAGAGATGAGAACCAAATCAAAAAAAGAAAATAAGATTAACGTTGTAACTTTAGGATGTTCTAAAAATGTATACGACAGTGAAGTTTTAATGGGACAGTTAAAGGCTAATGATAAAAATGTTGTACATGAAGATAAAAATGATGAAGGAAATATTGTAGTCATAAATACCTGTGGTTTTATAGGAGATGCTAAAGAAGAGTCTATAAACACAATACTACATTATGTGCAGAAAAAAGAAGAAGGAGCAGTTGATAAGGTGTATGTAACAGGATGTTTGAGTGAACGCTATAAACCAGACTTAGAAAAGGAAATTCCTAATGTTGATGAGTTTTTTGGCACACATGATTTACCAAATTTATTAAAAGTTTTAGAAGCAGATTATAAACATGAATTAGTTGGAGAACGTTT
>JAMONB010000212.1 GCA_027066745.1 Flavobacteriaceae bacterium | reverse complement strand
TTGAGTAAAACCACTCTGTTTTTTGGAAATCCATCTAAGCTAATAGTTGCCAGATTCATAGCATTGGCTTCATGAACATTATCATCTTTATCGGCAATCAAAAACCAATCTCTAAATAGCTCTATCGGATTTTCTGGGGTGTTCTTTTCTAAGAGATCATCCTTTTGATAGCTTTTTCTATAATTACTTAAATCTTTCTCCATGAATTTAGTTTAATAAATCAAAAGTACTTAAAACCATGCAACTTATCTTGCTTTTTTAGGAGTATTCAGGTTTGAAAACAAGTTATTATGTTTTGAGTTAAGAGCTTTGAATTAGAAGTTAATTAGTTAGCTATAATGAGTATTGTGTCTTTTAGTTTTGATTCTGAAGCTTAGAGAGTTTGAAGTCTAAGAGTTTTTTATAACGGTGTCTTTTTTTCGAATCAGCCACAATCCTATAAAAGTAAGTAATCCATTTATCGGTAGTATTTCCCATTGAAATTTATATGCTCCAATAATATTCTCTGGTAAAAATGCAATGGTGATTGTCAAGGCAATAGCACTGAGGGCTACCAGCCAAGCATATTGGTCTTTAATTTTATGTTGGGTTAAAATACCAAAAGCAAATAAACCTAATAATGGTCCGTAAGTAAATGTTGCGAAGGTGAATAGGTTATTGACTACACTTCCGTCAAGGTTGTTAAAAATGATGACTACAATTATTAATAAAATAGAAACGCCAACATGTACTTTTTGACGTAAAGGTTTTTGTTCTTGTTGAGGTCTTTTTTCAATACCTAAAAAATCGATAGAAAATGATGTGGTTAATGAAGTCAAGGCACTATCTGCACTTGAATAAGCTGCAGCTATTAAACCAATAATGAAGACTACAGATAGTGGTAAGCCTAAACCACTATTCATAGCTATTTCAGGAAATAATAAATCGGTTCTCTCTCTACCATCAACAAAGGGAATATCAATTCCTAATTTATCAGCGTAGACAAATAATAATGCTCCTAGTGATAGGAATATAAAATTAACAATCACCAACAACGTAATCATGGTTGACATATTTTTTTGTGCATCCTTTTGGTTTTTACAGGTCAAGTTTTTTTGCATCATATCTTGATCTAGTCCAGTCATGGTGATGGCAATAAAAATTCCACCAATAAAATATTTCCAAAAATAAATTTTAGAATTCGGGTCATCAAAATGAAATATTTTACTTTTTGAGGCAAATGCTTCAGATTGTAAAAATTCAAAATAAGTCAAATCTAATTTTTGAAGAATTAGATAGATGGCAACTCCAACTGCGGTAAGCATAGCTAAGGTTTGTAATGTGTCTGTCCAAACGATAGTTTTTATTCCGCCTCTAAAGGTGTAAATCCAAATCAATAAAATAGAAAGAACTACAGTTACCCAAAAAGGGACGCCTAGTTTTGCAAAGACAATATACTGCATAGATAAGGCGACTAAAAACAATCGAAAAGAAGCACCTGTAACTCTAGAAAGTAGAAAGAAAAAAGCTCCAGTTTTATAACTTACTTTACCAAAACGTTGTTCTAAATATTGATAAATAGAAGTCACATTTAATCGATAGAAAAGAGGGAGTAGCACTAAAATAATAAAAAGAGTACCTATAAAAAAACCAAAAACACCTTGCATATAGGCAAATTGTTCACCTTTTATCATACCTGGGACAGAGATGAAAGTAACTCCAGATAACGTAGCTCCTATCATCCCAAAAGCAACTACGTACCACGGTGATTGTTTGTTTCCTTTAAAAAATGTATCGTTTGAATCGTTTTTTCCCGTAAAAAATGAGACCAATAGTAAAAGTCCGAAATAGCCAGCGATTAATAATAGTATAGTAGTTGGGTTCATTTATTGAATTTATGGATTACGTCCTGATAATTATCGGGATTTGATGTGTTAATTTAAGAAGCTAATATAGTTTTTTTAGAGGAAAGAGAATAGAAAAGAAAATAAAGACTCTTATTTATAGCGATTTTTAATAATAAACTCATAATGGTAAATTTAAAAACCTTTTTTCTCTACTCTATTTTCTCTGTTCTTAGGAAGAAAAAATTGTACATTTGTCTTCATGAATTTTTCTTCCAAATTATTAGAGAATGCGGTGAATGAAGTGTCTCAATTGCCAGGAATCGGTAAGCGGACAGCTTTACGGTTGGTGTTGCATTTACTCAAGCAGCCTAAAGAACGAACAACGTATTTGACTGAAGCTCTAATGCAATTAAAAGAGCAAGTAAAATTGTGTGAAAATTGTCACAATATTTCTGATATTGAAATTTGTGAAATTTGTGCGAATAAAAATAGAAATGCTGAATTGTTATGTGTGGTTGAAGATATACGTGATGTCATGGCAATTGAAAGTACGGCTCAGTTTAGAGGACTGTATCATGTATTAGGCGGTAAAATATCACCTATTGAAGGAGTGGGGCCACATAATTTAACTATTGAAAGCTTGGTGACTAAAGTTAGGCAAGGTGCAATTAAAGAAATTATTTTTGCCTTAAGTCCGACCATGGAAGGTGATACCACTAATTTTTATATCTACAAGCAAATAGAAGATTTAGAACTTAACGTTTCTACCATTGCACGAGGCATTGCCGTTGGTAATGAACTAGAATATGCTGATGAAATTACCTTGGGTAGAAGTATTTTAAATAGAATTCCGTTTGCAAATAGTTTAAGAAATTAAGATTTTTTATACTTTTTCAAATCTTTTGTAATAGGAAATAATTCTTTATTAATAACTCATGGTGCTCAAATGTGTGATGTTTTCTATGTTTGTCGGGTCTAAAGTGTATTGAGACAAGCTATTTTTTCCTACAACAATAAGATGATTGTTTTGAATAATGACATCAAATCCTGAAATATCAATACTTTTAGAAAAAGTCATATTTCCAGCATCAGACACATCAAATATTTTGACTTCATCATCACAAAGAATCAGGTAATCATTATACAAACCTAAACCTTTTGGGTTAATCATGTTACGTTGTTCTACAAGTACAGGGTTTTGAATATCTGACACATTGTAAATTTCTAACAAATTGGTGTTGTTGCCACAAATAGAATTAGAATGCAGAGAAACATAAGCAAGCTCACCATCTGTAACCACAGGGTCACAAGAAGTGAAATGTTCAACTGATGATTCTTTTTTTGGTACTTCAGGGTTCTCTAAGCTGTAAATAAACATTCCGTTTTCTGAGCCTATAAACAACACATTATTATATGCAAATAGAGTTTCTATTCTAAAACCTATAAAAACTTCGTTTAAAAAAACAGGATTGTTATTGTCACTAATAGAAAATACATTTAAATTATTTTCATCTACCGTGTACAAATAATTGTCAAGTATGGTAAACCTTGCCAAAGAGCCTCCTTTACCAGTTGATTGCTCTGAAGCTAAAGAATCAGAATCACTACTACACCCAAAAAATAAGATGCTAATTAATAATATTGATAAATATTTCATTTGTTTTTTATTTAGGAACCCAATTGATTAGAACTTTACCTTCTGGTGTTCTAGCACTAAAACCATCTGGAGAAAGCATTTCAGGGAAAATGTTTTTAACTCGTTTGGTAACTGTTAATGATTGTAAGTCTGCACCTAACTTTATGGCTATTAAATCACGTGCTTGATTGATGTAAATAGCATCATTCTTTATTGCTATGTCAGTAGCTCCTGGGGCTTTTATATATTTAATCGCTTTTGGATTACTCGGGTTAGTATTGTCATAAACATGAAACCCTTTATTTTTTTCATTGATAAATAAATAGTTTTGATACACATATATTTTTCCAGCTTTATCAATTGAATTAGAGTTTTGTAAACTTACAGAAGTTTCAAAAGCATCTCTATTCATATAAACAGCTTTATAATACGACGATGGTGGTTCGACATCATCACTATTACCATCAAAAGGAAAAAGACAGGATTGTAGGGAAAGAGCAATGAGAAGAATGGCTATTTTTTGTATCATGGTATAGGTTTGTTTTCTGTGAGATACAAGAAGTTGAAAAGGTTGCTTTTATAAGAGGTGATTTCTTAAAATTTCAGTACAAATCAGTGTAGCTTTATTTATGTCAGTATACAATTCATGGCCAGCGTTTTCAATTAAAGTCACATTTGTGTGGTTTTTAAGCCAGTGATTTGCAGGTTTGAACTTGTCAAGTTTACCATAAAACAAGCTTGTTTTACAATCAGGAGTTTTGGTTTCTAATCGCAGTCTTGTTGCAGAAACAAGGATTAAATTTTTTATAGAGGCATTTTTTAATGCAGTTCTCCAAGCAATGGTTCCTCCAATACTGAAAGCTAAAATGGTAATAGGTCTTTTTTCTAATTCGATAATTTTTTTAACAGCCTTTTTAATTCCGAAGGCCACAAATTGTTGGTGAATATCGTCTATATTGTCTGAAGTAATGCCTGCTAAGTCTGAAGAATTATAAATCACAATATTGAAGTGTGGGTCTAATAATTCTGTGTAGTATTTTATCCATTTAGATTTTTGAAATCCCCATAAATCTGAAAGAATAATTAGTCGTTTTTTTATGATTTTTTTTCCCAATCTTTTTTTGTTCTAATCCTTTTGTACAATTTAATACCAAGCATAAGAAGGATAGAAACGCTAAAAATACCTAATACGCCAAAAATCCATCCAAAAGAACTTTTTAAAACCACTAAAAATACGATTGCAAATAAGATAATGGTAGCTACTTCATTCCAAATTCTCAATCCATAAGAAGAATATTTTAAATAGCCTTTTTCAATTTGATTTATTATATGTTGGCAACTGAAATGATACAGATATAAGGCTAGTACAAAAAGTAATTTAATTAACATCCAGTTAGTTTTTAGCCAATCAGGCTGTAAAATTAATAGCCAAGTAGCAAAAATAGCGGTGAGTATTGCTGAGGGCCAAGTAATGATATACCATAGCCGTTTACTCATTAATTGATACTGTTTTTGTAAGATGTTCTTTTCTAATTCAGGTTTTTCTTCGGTCTCTTTAAAATAGATAAACAATCGTATAATATAAAAAAGCCCTGCAAACCATGTGGTTACAAAGATGATGTGGAGCGATTTTATATAAAGATAATCCATTTTAGAGTATTACAGGTTCACCAACCCATTCATTTATCCAGCCTACCATGGTCATTACCCAATCATCATTGTCATTTAAACAAGGGATGTATTTGTAGTTTTTACCACCAGCTTTAATAAAATCCTCTTTTCCTCTCATGGCAATTTCTTCTAAAGTTTCTAAGCAATCAGCTACAAAAGCAGGAGTAATTACCACTAAATTTTTGACTCCAGTTTTTGCCAAGCGGTCAAATTCAAAATCGGTATAAGGTTTTAACCATGGGTCTTTTAACATGCGTGATTGAAAAGAGTTACTATAAGTACCTTCTTTTAAGCCAAGTGTTTTTACAATTTGTTTTGTAGTTTCAAAACATTGATGTCTATAACATGTTCTATGGGCTTTTGAAGGAGTATCACAACAAGAACCATCAATCTTACAATGAGATTTTGTCGGGTCAGATTTTAAGATATGCCTTTCAGGAATACCATGATAAGAAAATAAAATATGGTCATAGTTAAAATTGGACAAATGTTGTTTTATATTAGTACTCATTACTTTAATATAATCAGGATTGTTATAAAAAGCAGGGTGAATATCCATTTTAATTGTAGGATAAGATTTTCTATTGATTTCTTTTGCTTTTTCAATCACAGTTTCAAACGATGACATGGCAAAATGGGGGTATAACGGAACTAAAAGAATCTCATCAACATTTTTGCGTTCTAGTTCGGCAATTCCTTTTTCAATACTCATAGAGCCATAACGCATGCCTAAGGCAACAGGAATATCTAGTTGATTGGCTACTTTTTTTGCAAATAATTCAGAAATAACAACTAAAGGAGAGCCTTCTTTTGTCCATATTTTTTTATATGCTTCAGCAGCTTTTTTCGGCCTAGTATTAAGTATAATGCCTTTAATAAGTAAATATCTTTTCCATTGAGGGATGTCAATTACTCTTTCATCCATTAGAAATTCATCTAAATATTTCCGAACGTCTTTTGTTTTTGTGCTATCTGGAGAACCAAGATTGACTAATAGTATTCCTTTCTTCATTGAGTGTAAGTTGATGCCAAAAATACAATTATTTATAAAATTTTATATAAAAAATAACGTTTACTCACTAATGCCAAATACATGTTAAAATGATTGATAGAAAAACAAACTGTTTTTATCATTTATTTTTGATGACAAAACCCATTTCACTCAATAGTATTTTTTCTATTTTAATTAAATAGATATATTTACCTTTTGCTAAAAGAAGGAATAACATGAAAAAAATCACCCTAATATTTTTGCTATTATTAATTTGTAATGTTGATGCTCAACAGAAGTATCAGAGTTTACTTTGGAAAATATCAGGAAATAATCTAACAAAAGATTCGTATTTGTACGGTACAATGCATGTAAGCAGTAAAGTCGCTTTTAGGTTAGATGATGTGTTTTATGAATCGTTATATAAAAGTGATGTGGTTGCTTTAGAATCTGATCCGTCAAAATGGATGGAAAACAGTTATGATCTTCTAAGCATGGGAATGTCTTATTATTCTGGAGGGAGTCAATATAATAAAGATTTTTATGCAAGTCTATTTAAGTTGCCTTTTCCTAAAAAACGTACAATTAGAAATGCAATCCGATTAGATAATTCTTTGGTAAATAGTTATCTGTATAGAAAGCAGATGGGTTCAGATAATTTTGAAGAAGAAACATATTTAGACATGTTTATTTATCAAGCAGGTAAAAAACAAAACAAACAAGTGATTGGGCTAGAAGATTTTAATGAATCAAGATCTCTAGTGACTAAGGCTAGTTATAATATGATGAAGAAGCAACAGGATAAATGGTTAAGAAAATTGTACGAAGAAAAACCAATGTATACTTTTACGGAAGATGCTTATAGAGATAGGAATTTAGACTTATTAGATTCAATTGGTGAAGCGAGTAATACCGAACATTTTAGAAAATACATGTTGTATAAAAGAAATGAAAACATGGTCAATGTACTTGATTCAATTATGCAGAACTATGCTGTTTTTTCTGGAGTTGGTGCAGCACATTTACCAGGAGAAAAAGGTATTATTGAATTGTTGAGAAGTAAAGGGTATACTGTTACTCCATTAACTTCAAAAAGAACTTCTTACAGTAAGGCAAAGAAAAAGGAATTAGAAACTTCTTTTACAAAACCACATTTAAAAACTGAGGCAACTCCTGACGGATTTTTATCTATAAAAAGCTTTGAAGAATTAAGAGAATTGAATTTTTTTAGTCAAAAATATTATATAGCAACAGATATGGCTAATGGCGGATATCTTGCAATTACAAGAGTCAATACTTTTGATTATTTAAACATGAAAACTAAGATAGAATTAAAAGATATAGACAATCTGTTGTATGAAGATATTCCTGGTAAAATAATTAAAAAAGAAGAGTTAATCAGGCCATACCCTGGTATTAGTATTTTGAATAAAACTAAAAAAGAAGATTATCAAAAATATCATATTTATAAAACACCACTTGAAATTGTAATTATCAAACTAGGCGGTAAAAAAGATTATGTGCTAAAACATGGTGATGAGATTTTTAATTCTATTTCATTCAAATCTTCAGCAACTAATTTGGTTAATTTTACGCCAGATTTCGGAAAGTATTCTATTAAATTACCCCAAAATTATATCACAGAAAATTTTGGTGTTGCAGGTAAAAACATCATTCAATCTTTTGACAATAAGGGATATTATTTTATGGAAGAAGTACCGGTTCATGAGCTTAATTTTATAGAAGAAGATAAATTTGAAGCTGCATACATTCATAAAGCATTTTATAAAAACCTCAAATTAAAAGAAGATAAAGGAAGATTTGTAGATGCCAATTATACTACTTATCAATCATTAGCAAAACTAGATACCTTAAAAGGTAAAAAAATAGTATTAAGGAGTATTGTAAAAGATGAAATTTATTACTTAATGGGTTATGTAGGTAAAGATATGACTGCCGCTACTTCATATTTTGATTCATTTCAATTAAAAGACATTGTTTATAAAAAAGAATTCAAACAAGTTAAAGATACGGCTTTGCATTTTTCAGTGCTTACTAATATAAAGCAACCTTTTCCGATGAATTTTTATGGGAATAATGGTAGTGCACATAAACCTTATGAATATCAAACAAAAACTACCAAATATATTTCTAAAACAAATGAGAGTATTTTTATAACAAGAACTAAGTATCACGATTATAAAATGGTTAAAAACATTGACAGTCTATGGAGTCAAATTGATAAATCATTTGTAAATCGATTTATTTTAACCAATAAAGAGAAACGTAAAGAAAATGATTTGTATAGCTATTCATTTTTTGCGAAAGATAGTTTGAGTGCAAAACGAATAAGAGTAAAGAATATTCTCAAAAAGGGAGTTTTATTTGAGCTTAAAACATTAGAAGATAGCATTAGTCCGAGTTCTGAATTTGTCAATAAATTTTACAAGACATTCACACCTTTAGACACCTTATTAGGTAGAGATGTGTTTGAGAGTAAAGTGACTGACTATTTTAAAGCGTTGAAAAATAAAGATAGTATTGTAGATAATGCGGATTATTTAATAGAATATACAGAAGCTGACGTAGATGCAATGATAGCCACGTTGAATGATTTTGAATTTCCTAAAGATAAAAAATTTGTAAAAGGAAATATTTTATATAATTTATCAAGTTTGAAAAGTGCCAAAATACTCCCTTTTCTAAAAAAATTATACAGAAAATCATATGCCGATCCTAAAACTCAAATTGCTATTATTGAAGCATTGATAGCCAAAAGAAATATTGAATCATATAAATTAATCTTATCTTTATTGGAAGAAGATTTTCCAATTGGTTCTTACGGAATGAGTAACCTTTTTGATTTGCCTAAAGCGAAAGACTCACTACAATTAAAAAGAAAATTGTTTCCTGAGTTATTAAAGTATTCAACAATTCAAGAATATAAAAAACCAG
Organism: Flavobacteriaceae bacterium; assembly: GCA_027066745.1. Classification (GTDB taxonomy): domain Bacteria; phylum Bacteroidota; class Bacteroidia; order Flavobacteriales; family Flavobacteriaceae; genus Aureibaculum. The sequence continues at coordinate 29,020 of JAMONB010000212.1, read as the reverse complement.
TTTACGGTCTTTTGTCTCAGTTGAAAGATAGTAGTTTAGTTAAGCCGAGAGTTTATAAGCGTTATAAAGATCAAATTTTTAATGATGCCAAAATTGAATTGAAAAGGAGCTTGATAGAACAAGAATCGTATGCTTACAATACATTGTTGAGTAATTATATAAACTTGTTATATCCATTTAGAGAAGAAAAAAATATAGCTCACTTTTATTTAAGGTTATTAGAAAGTAATGATATTAACGCTTTGAGTGATTATTATGTATTGTTAAAAACTAAAGGAGAAGCAATACCAAAGAAACTAGAAGATAAAACACTTAATAATATTGACAATTTAAATGTTTTAATTCCTAAATTAAATGCGAAAAATCTATTGCCTGAAGTTTTTAAAACAGGAGCGTTTCAACTAAAGTACGCACAGTCAGTACTGTTTTCGTTAATATATGACGATTATGATGATGATAAAATTTCTTTTTTTAAAAAGGAAGAATTAGTTATTAAAAATAAGCCAATTGATATTTATTTTTTTAAGGTGAAGGGTAAAGAACAATATTCAAATTCAGCTACTGAATGGCTTTATTATGTTGCTTTTAAGCGGGATGGTAAAAAGATAGATGTAGCACCTTATTTTATTATGGACACTAAAAGTGTTTCGTTAAAAGGAACAAAAACAGAAGATGAATTGGTAAAAGAAGCTTTAGATAAAATAAGGTATAAAGAAAGAAGGAGGCTTCAAAGTGTTTCTAATAATTACAATTACTAATTTGATTTGTGATTTCATATAATGCAATAGCTAAACTATGAATTACATTCATTGATGTGTTTTGACCATGCATAGGTATATAAATACTTTGGTCTAATAAGTTAACATCTGAAATTCCATTTCTTTCGCTGCCTATTACTAAAGCTATTTTATTGTGAGCGGTAAATCTAAAATTTTTAATAGGTTGGCTTGAGTCAGTAATCTCCAATCCAATTACTGTATTTCCTTCGTTTTTCAATTGTCTAACTAATTGATTGAAATTTGAGTAGCGATCAGAGGTAACTTGGTTGATGGTGTTTCTAGCAGTTCTTTGTACTTTTCTGTTTTCTAATTCTACTGAATTTTCGTGCAAGTATATTTTTTCTACACCAAAGCTTTCCGAAATACGAAAACACATCCCTATATTCTCAGGTGTTCTTATTTCATCACAAATCAATGTAATAGGGAATTTTTTCTTCTTGTTTTGTGTCTCGTTATGGTCTAGCTGTTTCATTAAGTGAGAATTTAATCAGAATTATGCAATAGGTTTTCTAATGCATAAAGCGGGTTTAACTAGGTAAAGCACTAATATACTTTTTTGGAGTAGTCCCATATTTTTTTTTGAATGCAGCTATAAAATGACTAGAAGTGCTATAGCCAACTTTTAAGCCAACTTCATTTACATTGTATTGTTTCGTTTCTAATAGTTTGCGAGAGACTTCCATTTTATAATCAAATAAAAAGCTATAAACAGAATCTCCATAAATTTGTTTAAAGCCATCTTTTAATTTCTTTAAATTGAGACCTATTTGATTGGCTAATTCTTGTAAGCTAGGAGGCTCTGTAATGTTTGAAATAATAATATCTTTTGCTTTTCTGATTTTTAGTACATTTTGCTCATCAACTAAGAACGGACACTGTTCAATGTCAGCATCCTCACTTTTGTTAAAATAAAGACTTAATAATTCGTAAGTTTTGGCTTTTAAATATAAATTTTCAACTGACGGATGTAGATTGTAATTCATCATCTGATTCAAAATTACAATTTTAGAAGGCGATATAGGCTTAGTGTCATAGTATTTTTTATCCTTATTGTCATCGTTTAAAAAGTGGATATAATCAGATTCGTTAGAAAATAAAGAATGGAATGTTTTAATAGAAATCAATACAGAAACCACCCAAGATTTTTTTTGTAATTCTAAATGTAAAGGTAAATCAGTCTGCGGATTGTATAAGAGTAAAGAAAATTCATTATTTATATCAAAAGCATATTTTCCATTGTTAAAATAAAATTTTGAAGCACCTTTTAAGCAATAATGAAATTGTATATAACTACTATTTATTTGATGTTGAAAGGTTTGAGTCTTAGTGCTGTTGTTTTGAAATTTGAGAATAAAAATGCCTTTTTCAATTTCTTTTTTTTCAACAGAACTTTTATCGTTATTTTTAATGTCAAATTCGGTCATAATTATTACTTTATTTAAAACTACTCTAAGTCGTTTGAAAATACAAGGTTTTTTAACGTCAGCAAATATAAGCTTTACAGTGGGTTTAATGTCAAAAAACAGTTAAAAAACCTAAAGCGACATAAATAACTCTTTTAGCGTTGTTTTTTTATGCTGAGTAATGATATTTTTGCGTTGATTATAAATTCTTATGAAGCAAAATCAAATTTCTATGCATCATTCTTTCTATTGTATTGGCTTAAGCTATGAAAAAGCAAATGCAGAAGTCAGAGGTTTTTTTAGTTTAGATGCTACTTCAAAAGAAAACCTATTAAAAGATGCTTCTTCAAGTGGTTTAGAAGGGGTTTTAGCGATTTCTACTTGTAATAGAACTGAAATTTATGGTTTTGCTCAGCATCCATTTCAATTGATAAAATTGTTATGTCAACATTCAAATGGTACTGTTGAAGAATTTGAAAAAGTGGCATATGTTTATAAAAATAATGATGCAATAGATCATATGTTTCGTGTGGGTACAGGTTTAGAAAGTCAAATTCTAGGTGATTTTGAAATTATTGGTCAAATAAAGAATAGTGCAGCATTGTCTAAGAAATTTAATCTGCTGAACACTTATTTGGGGAGGTTGGTGAATTGTGTTATTAGAGCGAGTAAGTTAGTAAAGACAGAAACTGAAATAAGTTCTGGTGCAACATCTGTATCTTTTGCTTCTGTACAATATATGCTTAAGGAAGTAAAACAAATTTCTGATAAGAATATTTTATTATTTGGTACAGGGAAAATAGGAAGAAACACCTGTGATAATTTAGTAAAGCACACGAAAAACAAAAAAATCACGCTAATAAATAGAACAAAAGATAAAGCAGAGAAAGTTGCAGATAAGCTTGATGTGACTGTTGCAGATTATGCCAACCTGCAAACTGAAATTAGTAATGCAGATATCTTAATTGTAGCTACAGGGTCTTTGTTGCCTACAATAACAAAAAGCACCATCAATACTGAAAAAGAATTATTAATTTTAGACTTGTCTATACCTAAAAATGTAGCTAGTAATGTTTTAGAATTACCAAATGTTAATTTGGTGCATTTAGATGATCTTTCAAAAATTACTGACAATACACTAGAGCGAAGAGAATCGCAAATTCCTTTGGCAGAAGCAATTATTAAAGAGAATAAAGAAAAATTTATTGCTTGGTTAGAAACTCGTAAATTTGCCCCTACAATAAAAGCTTTAAAACAAAAATTAGAAAAAATACAGTCAGAAGAAATAGATTATCAGCGTAAGCAAATATCTGATTTTAATGAAGAGCAAGCAGTATTGCTTTCTGATAGAATAGTTCAGAAAATCACTAAGCAGTTTGCCAATCATTTAAAAGAAAATAATACTTCATCTGAAGAAAGTATGGCGTTAATTTCTAAGGTTTTTCAGCTAGAAAATTAAAGAATGGATAAAACGATTAGAATTGGCACTCGCGATAGTGAGTTGGCCATGTGGCAAGCAAAAACTGTACAAGAGCAATTAGAATATTTAGGCTATAAAACCAAATTAGTACCTATCAAAGCTACAGGAGATTTGGTGTTAAACAAGCCCATTTACAAATTAGGTATTACAGGTGTTTTTACTAGAAATTTAGACATTTCTATGCTTAATAATGATATTGATATCGCTGTCCATTCCTTGAAAGATGTTCCTACAGTTTTACCAGAAGGTATTGTTCAAGCTGCTGTTTTAAAACGAGGTCCATCTGAAGATGTACTTGTTTTTAAAGATAATGAAGAGTTTTTAGCTCAAAAAGATGCAATTATAGCAACAGGTAGCTTAAGACGTAAGGCACAATGGTTACACCGTTATCCGTCTCATAAAGTAGTTGGCTTACGAGGTAATGTCAATACACGACTTGAAAAGTTGAAAAATAATGAATGGAATGGAGCTATTTTCGCAGCGGCAGGGTTAAAACGTATTGGTGTTAAACCTGAAAATATGCTTACATTAAGTTGGATGATCTCTGCACCTGGTCAAGGTGCAATCATGATTACAGCCCTTGAAGATGATGAATATTGCAAGGAAGTATGTGCAAAATTAAATCATGAAGAAACAGAAATTTGTACTTCAGTAGAACGTAAATTTTTACGCCTATTAGAAGGTGGTTGTTCTTCACCTATCGGGGCTTTATCCTATATAAATCAAGATGAAGAAATTACATTAAAAGGAATTATATTAAGTGAAGATGGTACTCGTAAAAAAGAAGTCAACAAAACGGTTAAACTCAGAAAACATATTTATTTAGCACAAGATGCTGCTGATATTATTATAGATAGAGGTGGTCAAAAATTAATATCAAACTACGGAGCTTTTGAAAAGAAATTCAAAGTGTATTCTACCAAAAAATTTACTGATGCACAGTCAAAATTAGTTCATGAAGATATTGCTATTGAAGAAAGTGATTTTGTAAAAATACGATTTTGCAGAATACCGCAACCTTTGTTGAAAAAGGAAATTGAAAATGTAATCATTACTAGTAAAAATACGGTTGAATCTTTAGAGACAAATTTTTCCTTAGCTGAATTACAATTTAAAAATATTTATTGTGTTGGTAGACGTACCAAAGCATTAATAGAAAAGAAAATTGGTGAGGTTAAATTTGTTGCAAGAAATGCAAAATTATTGGCAAACCATTTGGCAGAAGAAATTAAAGGGCAAGAAATTACTTATTTTACAAGCAGCTTACGTTTAGACGATTTGCCTGTCATTTTAGAAAAAAACGAAATCACAGTAAATGAAGTTGAGGCTTATAAGACAATGTTAAGCCCAAAAAGTGTTAGTAAGAATACTGATGGTGTCATGTTCTATAGCCCATCTACTGTAGAAAGCTATAGGTTAGAAAATGAACCTAAAGGTATAGCCTTTTGTATTGGTGACACTACTGCCAAAGTAGCACAAAAGTATTTTGAGCAGGTGCAAATAGCAAAAGTACCAACAGTAGAAAGTGTAATAGATTTGGCAAACTTACACTTCGCAAAACTATAATTTGTAGCATAACTGTCTCGAAAATTTAGAAGTTTTAGTATCTACGTTTTGGAGAACTTAAGAAGGTTTCGTAGCTTTTTAAAGCTTATGGAGTCTAAAAACAAAAGAAATGTTCAGAACAAGAAGATTAAGAAAAACAGAAAATATTAGACGGTTGGTTCGAGAAACTAAATTATCTGTAGACGATTTAATTTATCCTTTATTTATTGAAGAAGGAACAGGCATAGAAACTGAAATTATTTCCATGCCAGGCATAAAACGATTTTCTTTAGACAAAATTTCTAAAGAATTAGATGAAGTTGTGTCTCTAAAAATTCCTGCGGTATTGCTTTTTGGAATTCCTTCAAAAAAGGATGATGAGGGAACAGAAACTTGGAATGATAATGGAATTATCCAACAAGCCATCCGTTTTATTAAGAAAAATTATCCAGGCCTTTATGTAATAACAGATGTCTGTTTTTGTGAATACACCTCACATGGGCATTGCGGAATTATACATGATAATGATGTAGATAATGATGCTACTTTAGTCAACATTGCAAAGCAATCTATTTCGCATGTCAAAGCAGGTGCCGATATGATTGCTCCATCTGGAATGATGGACGGTACCGTAGCGATGGTACGAGAAGCTTTAGATAATTCTGGGTTTTCTGATATCCCAATTATGGCATATTCTGTCAAGTATGCTTCGGCATATTATGGGCCGTTTAGAGATGCTGCTGACTCAGCACCAAGCTTTGGTGATAGGCGTACCTATCAAATGGATGCAGCTAATAGAGATGAAGCCATGAGAAAAGCCACTTTTGATGATGCTGAAGGTGCTGATATTTTAATGGTAAAACCAGCCTTGTCTTATTTGGATATTATTAGAGATTTAAAAAATAATTTTGACAGACCTATCGCCTGTTATAATGTAAGTGGAGAATATGCCATGATAAAAGCAGCGGCAGAAAAAGGATGGATAGATGGTGAAAAAGTAATGCTAGAAAGTTTACTCTCAATGAAAAGAGCAGGAGCAGATATTATTATTACTTATTTTGCTAAGGAGGTGGCTAAAATATTATGAAGTACTTGATAATTTTTTTATTGATATTACCAATATTTACACATGGTCAAGAAACGAATAAAGACCTTGTTGAAAATATGAAAAATATTGCTGATTTACCATATATAGGTAAATATGGAGAGTTGGGATGTGGAGATGTTATTTTTTGGAAATTAGTTAAAAAGAAATTAGAGATTGTTCCATTATTAATTGAGAAGGTGAATGATACGACTAAAGTTAACGTTTATGTTCCTAATTTTGGAGGTAAATATACCGTTGGTGATGCTGCTTATGTTGCTATCTCTGAAATAATTAAGGGAATACCAACTTTTGATTTATTAGATGTAGAATTTGATAGAGAAGGATGTGGATATTGTTCTTATTACTTTCATTTAAGATCAAGCGTAGCACATAGAAATAAATTTCAAAAAGCATTGTCTAAGTGGTATGGAAAGAATAATAAGAAATTAATATGGATAGAAGATAATCGTATCCTGACAGGAGATTGTAGTGGAGAGCATCCAAATAAAGGACATTATATTGTTCAAGAATAAATAATTCCGTAAGATTAAAATTTTTTAAAATGAAATTTGAAAATTCAGAAAAACTCTATAAAAAAGGACTTAAACATTTAGTTGGTGCGGTAAATTCACCTGTAAGAGCTTTTGCTTCGGTAGGAGGGAATCCTTTATTTATTAAGAAGGCAAAGGGTAGTAAAATTACCGATGTTGATGGGAATACGTATGTAGATTATGTATTGTCTTATGGACCTATGATTTTAGGGCATCGTCATAAAAAAGTACAGAAAGCCATTAATAAAGCCTTGAAAAATGGCTATACATTTGGAGCTTCTACTAAAAATGAAATTAAGCTTGCAAAAATAGTCTGTGATGCTTTTCCATCGATGGATAAAGTCCGTTTTGTAAATTCTGGTACCGAAGCGGTATTGAGTGCCATCCGATTGGCAAGAGCTTTTACAAATAAGGATAAAATCATCAAATTTTCAGGTTGTTATCATGGGCATTCAGATGCCTTATTGGTAGCTGCAGGTTCTGGTTTGGCAACGTTGAGTTTACCTGGTAGTAAAGGTGTGCCTGAAGGTGCAGTTAAAAATACATTGATAGCCAATTATAATGATTTGGATAGTGTAAAAGCACATTTTGAAAAATACGATGATATCGCAGGCGTTATTATTGAGCCTATAGCAGGAAATATGGGTGTGGTATTACCTCAAGAGAATTTTTTAAAAGACTTAAAAGAATATATAACTTCTAAAGGAGCGTTGTTGATTGTTGATGAGGTAATGACAGGTTTTCGGTCAAAATTTGGTGGAGCACAAGAGCTATTGGGTGTGGAAGCAGATATTATTTGTTTAGGAAAAGTTATTGGCGGAGGTTTTCCTGTGGGAGCCTATGGTGCACGCAATGAAATTATGGAAATGGTTTCGCCTTTAGGTGAGATGTATCAGGCAGGAACACTCTCTGGTAATCCGATTGCTATGGCAGCAGGAATAGCGACCTTAACGGAATTAAAAAAACAGAATCCATACAAGCAATTTAATGAAACGGCAGAAAAATTGGAAACAATTTTATTAGATTCTGCAAAAAAACATAGGGTTGATGTTATTGTAAATCGATTTGGTTCTATGATAAATCCGTTTTTTACTACTGGCAAAGTGACGAATTTCAAAGAAGCCCAAGAATCAGATACCAAAAAATTTGCAGTATTCTTTTGGGAAATGATTCATAATGGTATCTTTTTACCGCCATCACAATTTGAAGCATGGTTTTTAGCATCCGCTTTAAGTGATAAAGACCTTAAAAAAACAGCAAAAGCAATTGATAAAGCAATGGAGGCTGTATCAAAAATGTAAAATAAAAAAATGATAAAAAACGATTTATTTTTAAGAGCCTTAAAAGGCGAAACAGTAGAAAGACCACCAGTATGGATGATGCGTCAAGCTGGACGATTTTTGCCTGAATTTATCAAAATACGTGAGAAATATGATTTTTTTACACGTTGTCGTACCCCTGAATTGGCATCAGAAATTACGGTGCAACCCATTAGAAGATTTGGGATGGATGCCGCTATTTTATTTTCTGACATTTTGGTGATTCCACAAGCTATGAATATCGAAGTAGAAATGAAACCTAATTTTGGACCGTATTTGCCAAATCCGATACGAGACCAGAAAGGTGTAGATACTGTGATTGTTCCAGATGTGAATGTTGAACTTGATTATGTAATGCAAGCTATCAAAGCCACAAAAGAAAAGTTGAATAATGAAGTGCCTTTGATTGGTTTTGCAGGTTCTCCATGGACAGTTTTTTGTTATGCAGTACAAGGGCAGGGCTCCAAAAATTTTGACAAAGCAAAAGAATTTTGTTTTACCAACCCTGTGGCAGCACATCAGTTATTGCAAAAACTAACCGATACAACCATTGCTTATTTAAAAGCAAAAGTAAAAGCAGGAGTAGATGCTGTACAAATTTTTGACTCTTGGGGAGGCATGCTTTCGCCTGTAGATTATCAAGAATTTTCTTGGCAATACATCAATCAGATTATAGAAGCTTTAAAAGATGATGCTCCAATTATTTCTTTTGGTAAAGGATGTTGGTTTGCATTAGAAGAAATGGCTAAATCAAATGCTTCAGCTTTAGGTGTAGATTGGACAATTACTCCCCAAAATGCACGTTATTTAACTGGAGGTAATATGACTTTACAAGGTAATTTTGACCCTTCAAGATTGTTGTCACCACCTGCTACTATAAAAAAAATGGTACATCAAATGATTAATGATTTTGGGAAAGACAAATATATTGTTAACTTGGGGCATGGTATTTTACCCAATATACCGCTAGATAATGCTAAAGCATTTATTGATGCGGTTAAAGAATATAGCGATTAAATGAAGAAAATGGGATTCATAAAGTTGATTAATAAAGGAAATGCATGGTCCTTTATTCTTCTATTTATGAGACATCCTTTTAATTTAATCCCCACTTTTTTAGCAACTTATCAAACTGTAAAAATTTCTGATGAAGAATATGGAGATTTACATCATAAAAATAATTATACCAATGCATTTAGACATGCTTTATGGAATTTTCTAATTACTAAAAAATGTTCAATTTGGAGAGGGAATACTCGAAAAGCAATTCATTTTGCTGAAAAAATCACCAATTGGCATGAAGATTTTTCTCCTAACGAACCATTAGAGCGAGAAATGGATTTGCATAATAATCAAGTAGGTAGAAAGTTTTTTATTATTTCTGAAGAATTACCCCTAAATGAAGTAATTGTTAGGTTGAAAGAAAAAGCGGAACAGTCAAAGCTTTTAAAAAATATAGAAGATCTTCAAAAGTACAGTAATGAATTAGTATATATAGAAGAATTAGTGTGATTCAATTTAAAACGTATACTGTTAGGGAGGTTTTATTAGAGGATGCTAAAGCAATTAATACCTTAATGATTGCTAATAAAGAGAGATTTTCAACTTACTTCCCTCAAACTTTAAAACAAAACTTAAGTTTTGAAGCTTCAAAAAAATTTACCTTAAAAAAGGTGGAACAGTTCAAAGCTAAAAAAGAATTCTTATTCATAATAAAAATGAATGATGACAATCAGGTCTTAGGTTTAATTTATATAAAAGATTTAAATTGGGATAAAAAACAAGGTGAATTTGCTTATTGTATTGATGCTAATTTTCATGGAAAAGGGTTGATTAGTACTGCTGTTGAGAGATTGTCTGAATATGCATTTAAAGATTTAGGATTAGAAACACTTCAAATAATTGTTTATAAAAATAATATAGCAAGTGTAAAAGTGGCTAAAAAATGCAATTTTATTTGGCAAAAAACATTAGCAAAAGAGTTTACACCAGAGAATGGGCATCCGCTAGATATGGAATTGTACGAACTATACAAATGATTAAAAATATTTTACAAGGTTTTAAAGCATACGCAGAGTCCCTTAGTTTAATTTCAAGATTAAAACTTTGGAAATATTTCTTTATACCTATTTTAATTAGTGTGGTTACAGCTTCAATTATTGGTTTTTTAGCTTATGGGTTGTCAGATAATGTAGGTCTTTATATTTCTAAAATTTGGAGATGGGAATGGGGCAAGCAAACTTTTACGAGTATAAGTACTTTTATGGGTGGAGTAAGTATTATAATTCTAGGTTTAATACTTTATAAACATATTATTATGGCTTTATCGGCTCCGTTTATGAGTCCAGTGTCTGAAAAAATTGAAACCTATTTATCAGGTGTGTCTTTAACAGAAATACATCAGCATCGAAAAACAAGTTTTAGTGAGCAGTTATTAAGAGGAATTAGAATTAATATTCGAAATTTAGCTAAAGAATTGTTGTTTAGCCTTCCTCTTTTAGTATTGAGTTTTATTCCCGTAATTAATATTTTTTCAACAGTTTTATTGTTTTTAATACAGGCCTATTATGCAGGTTTTGGTAATATGGATTATACTTTAGAACGTCATTTTAATTATAAAGATAGTTTAACTTTTGTGAAAAAGAATAAAGGTTTAGCTATAGGTAATGGCCTTGTTTTTATGCTTTTTTTATTAATTCCTGTACTTGGAATTATCTTAGTATTACCTTTTTCTGTTACTGCGGCAACTATAAAAACAGTTGAAACAATAAAAAATAAAAGTATTGATAATTCTTAAGGATTAGGTTTATAGACTGGAGTTTTAATAATTTAACACTTCAAATTGCATATTTATTTATCAACTTGACAAAATAACATCTTAATATTTCTTAAATTGCAGACCTAAAAATTAAAGACTCGTAATGGCTAAATTTGAACTAAAATTACCGAAAATGGGAGAGAGTGTTGCTGAAGCAACAATAACCTCTTGGTTAAAAGAAGTAGGTGACACTATTGAACTAGATGAAGCTGTCGTAGAAATTGCTACTGACAAGGTAGATTCTGATGTTCCAAGTGAAGTAGAAGGTGTCTTGATTGAAAGAATGTTTGAAGTAGATGCTGTTGTTAAGGTGGGAGAAACAATAGCCGTTATAGAAGTAAAAGACGGTAGTTTTACTGAAGATGTAGAGGTGCAGCTAGAACAAAAATCTGAGCCTGAAGAAATAAAAGTTATTGAAAATTCAATAGTTGAGGCTGTAACGACTAAAAAAGAGGTTGTTGGGTTAGAGAGTTCCTCTTCTGATAAGTTTTATTCACCATTGGTGAAAACTATTGCAAAAAAAGAGAATGTATCTATGGCAGAATTAGAAGCTATTATTGGTACAGGAAAAGACAACAGAGTTACTAAAAATGATATCTTAACCTATGTAGATAAGAGAGAGAAAACTCCATTAGAAGTTGATAAAGGTACAGTGTTAACACCCGCTCGAAAAGCACCTGTTCAAAATAAAAAAGTTTCAGTTCCAGTTTCTGTAAATGGAGAAGATGAGATTATTGAAATGACAAGAATGGGCAAGTTGATTGCACAGCACATGGTCTCTTCTGTACAAACATCTGCTCATGTACAGTCATTTATTGAGATTGATGTTACAAAAATCGTAAAATGGCGTGAAAGAGTTAAGGATGAGTTCTTTAAAAGAGAAGGAGAGAAAATTACGTACACTCCAATTTTAATGCAAGCTATAGCTTCTGTAATTAAAAAATTTCCGATGATAAATATTTCTGTTGATGGAAATAAGATTATCAAACGTAAAAATATCAATTTAGGAATGGCTGCTGCTTTAGCTGACGGTAATTTAATTGTCCCTGTAATTAAAAATGCTGACATGTTGAGTTTGGTGGGGATGACTAAAACCGTTAATGATTTGGCAACAAGAGCTAGAACTGGTCAGTTAAACCCTGACGATGTTCAAGGCGGTACTTATACTGTTACTAATGTAGGTGGCTTTGGCAGTGTTATGGGTACACCTATTATTAACCAACCGCAAGTTGCAATTCTAGCCTTGGGTGCTATACGAAAAGTACCTGCTGTTATTGAAACTTCTGAAGGTGATTTTATAGGTATTCGACATAAAATGTTTGTGTCACACTCTTACGATCATAGAGTGGTAAATGGTGCTTTAGGTGGAATGTTTATCAAAACATTAAAAGAAACCCTAGAAGCTTGGAATGTGAATGCTGATTTTTAGAATTTATGGTAATTTTAAATAAGTTTGAGCAGTGTTGAAAGACTAATTTTACATGTCAAATTCTAATAAAAATTTTTGAAATTTGTTTTTTAGAATTTAAGATTTTATCCTTTCATCTTTTGTATCTTTGAATCTTAAATTTAAATATGGAATTAAAACTCTCAAAACCAATTGTATTTTTCGATCTAGAAACCACAGGAATCAATATTGCCAAAGATAGAATTGTAGAAATATCTATCCTTAAAGTTTATCCTAATGGTAATAAAGAAAGTAAAACTTGGCTGGTAAATCCAGAAATGGAAATCCCCAAAGAAGTGATTGCTATTCATGGTATTTCAAATGAAAAGGTTGCTACTGAGCCAACTTTTTCAGTATTAGCGAAAGAAATTAGTCAATTAATTGAAGGTTGTGATTTGGCAGGTTTTAATTCAAATCGATTTGACATTCCGTTATTGGCTGAAGAGTTTTTACGTGCTGGTATTGATTTTGATATGAAGAATAGAGTAGGAGTTGACGTTCAAGTTATTTATCATAAAAAAGAGCAACGTACTTTAAGTGCTGCCTATCAATATTATTGTGGTAAAAATTTAGAAAATGCACACTCTGCTGAAGCAGATACCAATGCTACCTACGAAATTTTAAAAGCTCAATTAGATAAGTATGAAGATTTAGAAAATAATGTTAATTATTTACATGAATTTTCTACTCATAACAAGAGAGCAGATTTTGCAGGTTTTATAATGTTTAATGATAAAGATGAAGAAATTTTTACCTTCGGAAAGTATAAAGGTAAATCTGTAGCCGAGGTATTGGCAAAGGATAAAGGTTATTATTCATGGATTCAAAAGGCAGACTTCCCTCTTTATACTAAAAAAGTATTGACAGCAATCAAGTTGCGAAGTTTTAATAATAAATTAGGCTAAAAATGTTTATAGATTTCGAATTATTATCGGGTAACTCAAGAGTTTGGGTGTATCAGGCTGACAGAAGACTGACAGAACAAGAAGTTGAACATATAGCTAAAAAATTAGTGCCTTTTGTCTCTAATTGGAAAAGGCATGGTGACGATTTAAAAGCATCATTTAAAATAGCATACAATCAGTTTATTATTTTAGCTGTCGATGAAGATTATAATGATGTTTCTGGCTGTTCAATTGATGCCTCTGTACATTTAATGAGAGAAATTGAAAAAGAATTGAATATTGATATGTTTGATAAAATGAAAGTGACTTTTAAAGACGGGACTAATATAAATACCATTTCTTTACAAGAGTTTAAAGCATATGCGAAGCAACAAAAAATAAATAGTAATACCGTTGTCTTTAATAATATGATAAGCTCTAAAGCAGATTTAATGAACGCTTGGGAAATCAAAGCAGGAAAAAGCTGGCACGCTAAATTTTTGGCATCTTAAAATTATAAAACACACTTAATATCTTTATGAATACTAGAATTTTTCCCGTTATATTTCTTTTAATATATTCAATTGTTAATGCTCAAAGACCAGAGCCATTTGTGAAAATGGATAACTACGGTCAACAAGTTTGGGTAGATAGTGTTTTAAAAACATTAAGCATAGATGAAAAAATAGGTCAATTGTTTATGATTCCTGCCTATTCAAATAGAGATGCAAAACATCAAGCTGAGGTTGCTAATTTGATTAAAAAGTATAAAGTGGGCGGACTTGTGTTTTTTCAAGGAACGCCAAAAAAGCAGGTCAAAATGACCAATTTTTTTCAAAGTATTTCAAGTCTACCCTTGCTCATTGGTTTTGATGGAGAATGGGGATTGGATATGCGTTTAGACGATACCTATCGTTTCCCTTGGAATATGGCTTTAGGAGCCATTCAAGATGAAAGATTAATTGAAGATTTTGGTGTAATGCTTGGTAAACATCATAAGCGTTTAGGAATTCATGTAAATTTTGCTCCTGTGGTTGATGTGAATATAAATCCTAATAATCCTATTATAGGAAATCGTTCTTTTGGTGAAAGCCCTTATAATGTAGCTTCAAAAGCAATTGCTTTTACTAAAGGCATTCAAAGTCAATATGTATTGGCAAATGCAAAACATTTTCCAGGTCATGGCGATACTGATACAGACTCTCATTTGGCTCTGCCTACCATTCCGTTTTCATTACAACGTTTAGATTCAGTAGAATTATATCCGTATAAAGAACTGTTTAAAACAGATTTGGCGAGTGTTATGGTTGCTCATTTAAGTGTGCCTGAATATGAACCCAATACCGATTTACCTTCATCATTGTCTAAAAATATTGTAACCGATTTGCTGAAAAATAAAATGAAATTTAAAGGGTTAATCTTTACAGATGCTTTAAATATGAAAGGTGCAGCAAATTTTTCTAGTTCAGCTGAAATTAATTTAGAAGTTATAAAAGCTGGGAATGATATTTTATTAATGCCCGAAGATATTCCAGGTTCATTTGTAAAATTAAAGCAAGCAATTATTGATGGTGTTATTACTGAAGAGCGTTTAGATGAATCCGTTTTAAAAATATTAAAAGCAAAATATTGGGCTGGGTTAAGAGCGTTTTCACCCATATCTACCAAAAATTTACATGATGATTTAAACGGAGCTGATGCTGAAGCATTACACTATAAACTGGTTGAACATTCCACAACATTAATAAAAAATGAGTCACAAGTTTTTCCAGTTATAGACTTGGTTGAAACTAAAATTGCATATGTGAAATTAGGTGACGATGACAATACCACTTTTATTAATAGATTAAATGACTATACACAAGTTGATGTGATTACTGCTGAAAGGTTAGACGAAGTAATTAAAAAATTAGAACCTTATAATTTAGTAATTATCGGTTACCATAAATCGAATGCTAGTGCATGGAAAGCTTTTAAATTTAAAAATAAAGAACTGGTTTGGTTACAAGAGATAGCAAGGAATAAACCTGTAATTTTAGATATTTTTGCTAGTGCGTATAGTTTATTAGACATTAAAACGTTTACCAATATTGAAAGTATTTTAGTTTCGTATCAAAATAGTGTTATTGCACAAGATGTTTCTGCTCAACAAATTTTTGGAGCTTTGACAACTAAAGGAAGGCTGCCAGTATCTATCCATGATGAGTTTTCTGTAGGAACAGGTTTTAATTCAACAAACCTTTACAGACTCTCTTATGGTTTGCCTGAGCAAGTAGATATGAGTAGTAAAAAACTAAAGCGAATAGATTCTTTGGCAGCACGTATAATTAAATCGAAAATGGCTCCAGGCTTACAAGTATTAGTCGCTAGAAAAGGTAAAGTTGTCTATAGAAAGAGCTTTGGATACCACACTGGTAAAAAGATAACTAGAGTACAGAATAATCATTTGTATGATTTAGCATCAATTACTAAAATTTTAGGAGCCTTACCATTAATTATGAAAGCTGAAGAGGATGATGAGTTTACTTTAGAAACACCTATAGCAGAACTTTTTCCTATATTAAAAAATACAGATAAAAAGAACATTACAGTTAAAGAAGCTTTATCTCATTATGCACGTTTAAAGGCTTGGATACCTTATTATTTACATACTATAGATAGTGTTACACAAAAGCCTTCACGAAAATATTATAGAAATAAACCTTCAAAAAAGTTCTCGGTTTTAGTCGCTAAGAATCTATATTTAAGAACAGATTATAAAGATAGTATGTATCAAGCTATTGCAGATTCTCCATTGTTAAAAAGAAAAAGATATAAGTATAGTGGACTCGTTTTTTATCTTTTTAAAGATTATTTTGAACGAATGAATAAGAAACCAATGGATCAATTGAATAACTCATTTTTTTATAAACCTTTAGGTTCAAATACCTTGGGTTATAAACCGTTAGATAATTTTTCAAAGAAAATTATTGTACCAACTGAAAGAGATTTATATTTTAGAAATCAGTTGTTACATGGTTATGTTCACGATCAAGGTGCTGCTATGTATGGGGGTGTGAATGGTAATGCAGGGCTATTTTCAAATGCCAATGATGTTGCTAAAATGATGCAAATGTATATGCAAGAGGGTTATTATGGTGGTAAACGTTATTTCAAACCTGAAACTATCAGAAAGTTCAACCATAGGTATTATGTAAAAGGAAAAGTCCGTAGAGGCTTAGGTTTTGATAAGCCACAGTTGAACCCTAAAGTTAAAGCTACATGTGGCTGTGTTTCTCCTAAAAGTTTTGGGCATAGTGGTTATACAGGTACTTATACTTGGGCTGACCCTGATACGGAATTGGTGTATGTGTTTTTATCAAATAGAGTTTATCCTACAGCAGAAAATAAAGGAATGGTAAAATATAATATTAGAACCATAGGTCAGCGTTTTATTCAAGAAGCTATTCTAAAATAAACTTATAAGAATTGAGAAAAGCCAATCCTAACGATAAAGACTTAGTCGCTGAAATATTAATTTCTGCATTTGAATCTTCCATAGAGGATAGTTCTATTAATTTAACTGTAAAACAAGACGAGAATAGAGTGGAAAGGATGAAAGTTCTAATGGAATATCTATTTGAAAGAGCGATGCTTTTTGGTGAAGTGTTTATTTCTGATAATGAAAAAGCATGTTTATTAGTTAAATATACGCACTTAGAAAAAGTTACATTTAAAACGATTAGACTTGATATTCATTTGGCATTTAAATGTATTGGTATTGAGCGTGTATATAAAGTTTTAAAAAGGCAAAAAATTGCAAAAAAGAACTATCCTAAAGAAAAACATATTAGACCTGTTATTTTAGGAGTTAAAAATGAGATTAATGGTAAGGGGACTGCGGCTAGATTATTGATAAAGTTAATGCATCATTTTAAGGATAACAAATTACCTGTAATTTTAGACGCTGCTTCTAAAAAAAATGTAAAAATGTATCAAAAATTTGGTTTTAGAATTATTAAAGAAGATGATTCTTTAGGATTTCCTATTTGGTTTTTACGATTGAACTAGTCTATTCTATAAAAACAATTCATCGACTATTATGAGTGAAATAATTGATTTAAGTCAAGATATTTTTTCAGGAATGCCTGTTTATAAAGGTCTTCCTGAAGTGAAGATGAATGTGTATGCAACACATGAAGAATGGGATGGTGATATTGATGCCAAAACATCTACACCAAGTGTATATAAATTAGAATTTGGTGAACATACAGGTACTCACGTTGATTCATTAAGCCATATGGCTAGAGAACATAAAGA
This sequence comes from Flavobacteriaceae bacterium, assembly GCA_027066745.1. Lineage (GTDB taxonomy): Bacteria > Bacteroidota > Bacteroidia > Flavobacteriales > Flavobacteriaceae > Aureibaculum. The sequence continues at coordinate 11,408 of JAMONB010000212.1, read as the reverse complement.
GAAATCAATTGACACTATGCCACTTTCAATGTTTTATACAGAGGGGATTTGTTTAGATTTTTCATATAAAGGGCTTCAAGAATTAATTAGTTCTGAAGAAATTGAAGAGGCTTGTGCTAATGAAGGGCTAAAAATTAAGAAAGGAGATACAGTGCTGTTGTTTACAGATCATTATAGAAAAAATTATGGAAAAAATGATTGGGCAAAAGGACCAGGCATTACTTCTGAAGCTGCATTATGGTTGGGCAATATAGGTATTGCTGCTTTTGGAGTAGAAACAATGTCTCCTGGTGTACCTAGTATTTCAAATAAAGAAGTACATCATATTTGTGGTGAACTTGGTTTTACACATTATGAAAACATGATAAACCTTCACTTGTTAATTGGTCGTGGTCGTTTTCGTTTTATTGGATTGCCCTTGAAAATTAGAGGAGGTACAGGCTCTCCAGTAAGAGCTGTAGCTGTGTTTGAAAATTGATGAAATTCACTTAGTTTTTGCAGCTATCAACACAAAAAAAATACTAGTTGTGAGGTAAATCAAAGTAAAAACCCCTCCAAAAAAGTAATTTATCAGTAAGCTTTGTAATCCTAAAAATAATGGAAAAGCAGTGATACCAATACCAAATTTAGCAGTACTAATAAATTCAATCTCTTTAATTTTTGGCACAAAATATTTATATATTAATAAAGGAATAAAACTATTAATAGCTACTATTGATTTTATGGTTTTCCAAGCTAATGAAGGTGTTCTTTTTATTAGATTATCAGGTTTGGAAATTGGTAATTCTTTTATAAGTGCATTTACTTTTTTAGCTTGTAAAAAATCTACATTACTTAACTGTTCAATAGTTGTGTCGTAATTTTTCTCTTCAATATGAGTAGTGAGCTTCTTTAATCTTTTAAACACTTCGGTTTTTAAATTTTCTATTGAATTGTTTAACCTTTTTTTATTATAAAAATCATTGACTAAGAATGGTTCTCCGAAATATATAGATGTACTTTCTGCAAATAAGGTTTGATTATTATAATTTATTCCAACAGGAAGAATTTGTAATTGTAAGTCAGGATGTTTTTCTAGTGTACCAAAAGCAATCCTAGCAAATCCTTTTTTTAGTGGTTGTACTGAACGTTTGATAAAATGTGAGCCTTCAGGGAAAATTAATAGTGCTTGGTCATGATTTAAAATTTCAGAGCATTTGTTAAAAACTTCTTCATTTTTTACGATACTATCCTTTCCATCCCTAATCCTATAGATAGGAATCATATTTAATGAGGATAAAAACCAATGTACAGGTTTTATTTTAAAAGCACTGGCTCTTGCTAAAAAATATAGATTTCGTTTCATAATTGTTGCAATAATTAACGGATCTAACAAAGCATTTTTATGATTAGAAACTAATAGAATAGCACCTTTTTCTGGGACATGGTTTTGATTATAGATTTTTATTTTTTTGAAAAAGAAAAACAAGCCTATGCTTACATATGCTTTAAAAAGATGATACCAAATATGTTTTAACATTAAATAGTATTTTAATTAAAATGAATTTGATAGGTCAGAACTGTTTACAATACCAGAAGAGGTTTTAGACCAGTAATATGCCAATCCTAATCCAGAAACGATGTCCCAAATACCCCAAAAGGCAACACATAATGCCATGCCTCCTAATCCATCAAAAAATGTAAATACCAATAGTAAGCCTAATCCAGAATTTTGTATTCCAGTTTCTAAAGCTAATGTTTTTTGATCGCTGTATGATAATTTCATAATTTTAGAAAAGTAAAATCCTGCGATATACCCTGAAAAGTTATGTAACAAGACCAAGAAAAATACATAATGAATGTACTCCATAAAAATATCAAGATTTTGAGAAAAAGCAATGACAATAAATAAGATAAAAATAAGAATAGAAATAGGTCTTAATAATTTTGATATTTTTTTTGCAAATTTAGGATAGAACCTTCTAGTTAGCATACCTAATAGTAAAGGAATCCCTAAAATTAATGAAACCAATTTTGCCAATTCAAAAGAATCTAATTGTACTGCTTTTAAAAGTAGAGAAGTCGGCTCGTAGAGATTACCCCAAAACTGCAAGTTAATAGGTGTCATTAGAACAGCTACTAAAGTGGCAAAAGCAGTTAAACTTACTGATAGAGCAGTGTTTCCTCCAGAAAGTTGTGTCATAAAATTAGAAATATTACCACCTGGACAGGCAGCTACCATAATCATACCAAGTGCAACACTAGGTATAGGATTGATAAAATAAATTAATAAGAATGTAAGTGCTGGGAATACTACAAACTGAGAAAAAACTCCTACCAAAACAATTTTAGGATTTTTAAATAAACGTTTAAAATCATCAATAGTAATATTTAAAGCAACACCAAACATGATAATGGCTAGGGTAATGTTCAATGCCCAAAGTCCACCAGAATCAAAGTTTATTTTTAAGCTATCTAAAATTTGATTACTACTAATGTTTAAAAACATATTCAATTATATTTGCACCCATTTGTAAGGCTTTTTCTCTTATAGATGCAGGGTCGTTGTGTACAACTTCATCTTCCCAACCATCACTTAAATCACTTTCATAATCGTAAAAACAGATCAACCTACCTTCATAAAAAAGTCCAAAACCTTGTGGAGTTTTTCCATCGTGTTCATGTATTTTTGGTAAGCTTTCAAAAGAATATGTTTGATGATATATAGCGTGTGTATAGGGAATTTCTTGAAGTTCTAAATTTGGAAATAATTTTTTTAATTCTGGTCTAATAAATTTGTCTAACCCGTAATTATCAGAAATATGTAAAAAACCACCTGATATTAGATACTTTCTTAAATTTTCAACATCATTATCATTAAAAAAAACATTACCATGACCTGTCATAAATAGGATTGGATAATTGAAAATATCAGTACTACTGGCATCAACACTATTGATTTTTTCTTTAATAATAGTTTTGATGTTAGTATTACAGAACTTTATCAGATTGGGTACAGCAGTTGGGTTGGCATACCAATCACCACCACCATTATATTTTAAAATAGCTACTTCTTGAGCATTTGTTGAGAGTGATATAAATAATAATAAAAAGACAATTCTAAACATAAATCTACTGTAATGTTTTTTGTAAAGTGATATAAAATTTATATTGTAAATATATAAAATTTATAAGGGTTTTCTCGAACTCAAAATTTAATAAGTTATTAAGATTTTCATAAGGTATCTTTTGTAGATTTGTGACTCTAAATTTAAAACTAAAATAAAATGAAAAATCAAATTTTAAAATTTGCTACAATTCTCTTTATAGGATTAACGGTTGTGGCATGTAAAGAAGCAAAAAACAAGACAGAAGCTACAGAAGCGGAAGAGGTTGCTAAAGTTGAAGAAAAGGCTATAAAATATATGGCTGACGCAGAGAATTCTACATTAGCATGGAAAGGTTCTAAGCTTACAGGAACACATAATGGAACAATTAAAATTTCAGAAGGTTATTTGGCTTTTGAAAATGGTCAATTAAATGGAGGTGATTTTGTTATTGATATGAGAACTATTAAAGATTTAGATATAGAAGATGCTGAGGATAATGCAGATTTAGTAGGGCATTTGTCAAGTGCAGACTTTTTTGATATAGAAAATAACCCTACCAGTTTATTTGCAATTACAGGTGTTGAAGAAAAAGAAGGGAAAGTTATTGTAAAAGGAAATTTAACGATTAAAGGAATCGAAAAGAACATTGAATTTCCTGCAACGGTTTCTGTTGATGGAGATGCTGTAACTTTTAAGAGTGAAGCTTTTACGATTGATAGAACAGACTGGGATATTAAATTCAAATCAGGTAAATTCTTCCAAGATTTAGCCAAAGATAAAATGATTGATGATAATATTGAGTTTCAAATAGAAGTAAAGGCTTCTAAAAACTAAGAGTTTTTTATTAATAGAACTTAGGTTAATGCAATAAAAGTACTATAATTTATTATGGTGCTTTTTTTATGAGATATAGATATTATTGATTTATAAACGAGACAGTTTGTATAGCGGTTATTCCAGCTGTTTCTGTTCGCAGTCTACTTTCACCTAAAGAAACAGGCAGAGCTCCGTTTTGGATGGCTGTTGTGATTTCTGAGGTTGAAAAATCACCCTCAGGCCCAATTAAGATGGTTGTATCTTTGAGAGGCTTTATAACAGATTTTAATATTGGCTTGTCTATTTTTTCACAATGAGCTATATATAAGTTTTTATCATGTTTTTGTGCAATAAAGTCAGAAAATAAAGTTAACCCATTTAATTTAGGTAAATTGAATTTAAGTGATTGCTTCATGGCAGATTCAATAATTCGATTTAATCTATCCGCTTTTATAATTTTTCTTTCAGAATGGTCACAGAGAATAGGTGTAATTTCATCAATTCCTATTTCTGTTGCTTTTTCTAAAAACCATTCAAATCGATCTATATTTTTTGTAGGAGCTATGGCAACGTGTAAATAATAATTCCATGGTTTTAGTTTTTTATCCGCTGAAATTAGCTGTACAGTACAATTTTTATCATTAGCAATAATTAACTCTACATTAAATAATTCTCCTTTTCCGTTTGTAATAAATAACGAATCTCCTATTTTTTTACGCAATACTTTGACAATATGTCTACTTTCAGTTTTGTCAAATGTAAACTGTTTGTCATTTTTGGTTAGTTGAGGATTGAAAAAAAGTTGCATTATATTTTTTTATTGGTATTTAAGGAACATTTAGAACTTTAAATTTCTCTTTTTCAAGAAATGTTAAAGGCAGAAGGTGTTATTTCTTTTCGATAAGTTCTACGTCTTTTATTGATCTTTGGGTCAAAATGTTTCCATATTTGATGGATAGCAAAATTGTCTTCCAATTCAGGAGTTCTAATGCAGTTTACAATTCCTTTTTTTGTAAAAGTTTTAAAGTATTCATCAAAGATGATCGCATGTACACCTTTGTTTTGAAAATCAGGATGCACTCCAATAAGGTAAAAAATAACATCTTTACTATGTTTTTTTGCTTTTAAAAGATGGAACATGCCAAAAGGTAAAAGTTTGCCTTTTGCTTTTAGCAAGGCTTCAGAAAAAGAGGGCATTACAATAGCAAAAGCAACAATATTATCATCTTTATCAGTAACATATTTTATGTATTCAGGATTGATAAAACTAATATATTTTTTTTTAAAATAAGCTTTTTGAGTATCAGAGATAGGTACAAAAGATGAGAGTTTAGCATAACTTTCATTAAATAAATCAAACATTTTATCTACATAAGGCATAATTTCTTTGGTAGAAGTAAAATTAAGTGATTTAAGTTGGTATCGCTTTTTTATTAATGCTTGGGCTTTGAGAAAAAGTTCAGGTTTAACATTACTAAAAGGAAAAATATGTTCAATGTATTCCTTTTCTTTTGTGTAGCCTAATTGTTCAAAATGCTCTTTGTAGTATGGATGATTGTACCAGGTTATCATATTTCCTAATTGGTCAAAACCTTCAGTTAAGACACCAACTTTGTCTAGGTTAGAAAACCCTACTGGTCCTTCAATATATTCTAAATTATGTTGTTTGCCAATTTCAGATACTTTATCTAATAAAGCTTTTGTTACTGAGATATCATTGATAAAATCACACCAGCCAAAACGCATCTTTTTTAAACCCTGTTGGTTTATTTCAGTAAAGTTGAGTATGGCTACAACTCTACCAACTATAGTGTTACCTTTGTAGGCAAGAAAAAAATGAGCTTCAGCATTTTCAAAAGCAGGGTTTTTGGTTTTGTCAAAACTTGCCAATTCATCATTAATAATTGGAGGTATCCAATACGGATTGTCTTTATATAAACTAAAAGGAAAAGTTACAAATTTTTTTAATTCACTTTTTGAAAAAACCTCTTTAATTATTATCATTTAATTCATCTTCTTTTGGAGGTTGGTAATTTTTATTAAAATCATCAACTTCCTTTTTCTTTTGTTTTTTTAATGCTTTTGCTTCTTTTTTAGCTGCTTTAGCATTCTTTTTCTGTTCTTTTTCTATTTTTTTTTGTGCTTTACTCATTTTAGGTTTAAGCTTTTTTATTTTTTGTTTTTTAGCTTTTACCTTTTTAACTTTTCTTTGTTTTTTATCTTTTTTATTAAATAATCTTGAAAAGAAACCTCCTCCTTCTTTTTTAGATTTAGTTACCTTCCCTTCTGAATCTACTACATTAAACTTGTCTTTATGTCTATCTAATCGCCATGAAAGACCTGCACCTACCAAAAAAGTATCATCGCCTCTTTCATCACTAATAAACCTAAGTGACGCATCTACTTGTAAGTTATTATTTAATAAATAGGCACCACCAGCTCCATATTGAAAATCATTAGGTACATTTTTTCTTAAAAATCCTTGACTTTCTCCAAAAATAGCTATTTTTTCTGTTAATGAATAAGTTGCTGTAATAATAAATGAATTTTCAGATTCATCAGTAAATAGTTTATCAGCAATAAAGTTAGTTAAAAGTACAAATTTATCTGATAAATCATTTTGAGTAAAAATTGCAACTCTCGGACTTATCCCATCAGGATTCTTATGTAAATCACTTAAAAAATTTGTGTTTAAACCTGCATATATACCTACTGCAGGTAATAACCTTTTCCAGTCGTAGCTATGTCTTTTTTTCCAACTGCGTATTTCTTTTGTTTTGTCAGTAAATGTTGGAGAATATACTAGGTATTTTGCACCAAAGGTTAGTTTACTTAAGCCTAATACAGATTTTTGATATACCGTAGGTTGTAGGTAATCTCTTTTTTCGCTAACTAATGCTAAATCTAAGTCTAGTTCTAATCTTTCAAAAAACTGACCTGTTCTTATCGTAATATCAGTACCAATTGAATTTGCTTTATAGCGAATGCTTTCTTTTGTTTTTTGATCGTAGTATAAATAATTACCAACTTTTTTGTAAAAAAAACCTGCTTCTATTTGATAGACACCTGTACCAACGCTAAATGGACTGTCAGAAAAACCTGGCCTTTTTGAATTGATAAGCTCAGTGTATTGTGCAGAACTTAATTGAAAGCATAAAATAATAAATAAAAACAACCCAACTTTTCGCATACTTATGTTTTAATACTACAAAATAAATATTTTATATCAAATGAAGCTGTTATTTAGTCTAAAATAAATAGAATTATTTTTTCGAGTTCAAAACAAAAAAATAGTAGTCATAGCCTTAGTTATAACTGATTTTTTCAATACAGAAATCAGGAAAAAGAAATTGTTTGTCAGACTAAACAATATTTTCTTTTGGTATTATTTAAATACTTAACGTTTTAGTTGCGTTCAAATTGTTATTTTTGGAACAAATATTAAAATTATTTTTGAAGTAAAACTTTATGCAAGAAGCAGGTGTTATTAACTTTATGAAAACAATACTAATTATAGTAGCCATATATTATGTTTTAAAATTAATTGCAAGGTTTGTTTTGCCACTATTTTTGAAAAAAATGATGCAGAAAGTTGAAAAAAAATTTAAAGAACAGCAACATCAAAACTCTTCAAATGAAACCCATGTTAAAGAAGGGGAGACGATTATTGATAAGGCACCAAGTACTCGAGCTGAAAATAGTAAAAATGTGGGAGAATATGTAGATTATGAGGATGTTGAATAGTAATTTCAAAATCGTAAAATGGATATAAAAAATAATAAATTTTTACCTTTCATCATTGCAATTGTAGTATTTGTAATTGTTTCATTAGCTTATTTTTCTCCTGTTTTAGAAGGGAAGAGATTATTTCAAAGTGACATTGCTCAATTTAGAGGTGTTTCTAAAGAGATAATAAATTTTAGAAAAGAGCACAAAAAAGAACCTTATTGGACCAATAGAGCTTTTGGGGGCATGCCTGCTTATAATGTAAGTGCGTATTATCCGCATAATTATATAAAAAAAGCGGATTTACTCTTGCGTTTTTTGCCAAGACCAGCTGATTATCTATTTTTATATTTTTTAAGTTTTTTTGTGTTACTTACAGTCTTGAAAGTTGATTGGAAACTGGCAATTGTGGGTGCATTAGCTTTTGGTTTGTCAACATATCTGATTATAATTTTCGGAGCAGGGCATAATGCCAAAGCACATGCTATTGCATATATGCCTATGGTGTTGGCAGGTATTTTGTCTGTTTTTAAGCGAAATTATTTTGTTGGTTTTCTACTTACGGCTATTGCTATGGCATTTGAAATTAATGCAAGCCACCCACAAATGACCTATTACTTATTATTTATGATACTTATTTTAGGTGTCGTTTATTTGATAGATGCATTAAAAGAAAAAATGCTACCTCAATTTTTTAAAGGTATTGCTGTTTTGATTGTTGCTGTGATATTATCAATAGGTGTCAATGCCACCAGTTTATTAGCAACACAAGACTATGCAAAAGTCAGTACTAGAAGTCAAAGTGAATTGAAGTTAACACCTGAAGGAACACCTAAAAAAGATGCTACAACAGGCTTGTCGAGAGAATATATTACGGAATATAGTTACGGAGTAGGTGAGACATTTAATCTTTTAATTCCGAGGTTTTATGGTGGTGGAAATAGAGAGGATTTAGGAAAAGATTCTGAAATTTATGCTTTTCTAAAAGATAAAATAGGTAGAAAAGAAGCTAAGGGTTTTTCTGAAAATTTCCCAGCCTATTGGGGAACACAAACTTTTGTAGAAGCACCAGCATATATTGGTGCGGTGCTTATATTTTTATTTGTTTTAGGGTTGTTCATGGTGAAAGGAAAATTAAAAAAGTGGTTATTGGCTGCTACCATATTTTCTATTTTATTAAGCTGGGGAAAGAATTTCCCCATATTGACTAACTTTTTTATTGATTATGTGCCTTTATATAATAAATTTAGAGCAGTTTCTTCTTTTCAAGTCATTGCTGAATTGGCAGTGCCATTATTAGCAATATTAAGTTTAAATCAGTTTTTAAAAGAGGATGATAAGAATGAAGATAAATTAAAGTATTTGAAATTTGCTTTGTATGGAGTAGGAGGGTTTACATTAATCTTTACATTGTTTGGCACAAGTTTATTTAGTTTTGAAAGCTTTAGAGATGCAGGAATGGCTGGCTATGAAGAAAATTTCCCAGGTTTTATGGATATTGTACTGGCAGAAAGAAAAGCTATTTTTTTTAAGGATAGTTTACGTTCATTAATTTTAGTTGTGTTGTCAGCTAGTGTTTTATGGGCATTTCTTAAAAACAAACTAAATAAGAATATTGTTACAATTGCATTTGCAGTATTGATTTTATTCGATTTGGTTGGCGTAGATAAACGCTATTTAAATTCAGATGACTTCGTTTCAAAAAAACAAGAAGAAGTTCCTTTTAAAGCTACCGAAATTGATAAAGAAATTTTAAAAGATAAATCTTATTATAGAGTAGCTAATTTTACAGTAAACCCGATGAATGATGGTAGCACCTCCTATTTTCATAATTCTATTGGTGGATATCATGCAGCAAAACCTAGACGATATGAAGAATTGTTTGAACATCAAATAGCAAAGAATAATTTTGAAGTCTTAAATATGTTGAATACCAAGTATATTATTTTTCCTGATAAACAAGGGCAAGCACGCTTACAACAAAATTCTGATACTAATGGTAATGCTTGGTTTGTAAACAAAATAGAATTTGTTAAAACTGCAGATGAAGAAATTAAAGCTTTAGATAGTTTAAAAACCAAGAAAAAAGCAATCACAACTACTCAATTTAAAGATGTATTACCTCAAATAACTTTTGCAACAGATAGTTTAGCTACTATAAAATTAGTTTCATATCAGCCTAATGAAATGAAATATAAAAGTTCTACAAATAGTGAGCAACTAGCTGTGTTTTCGGATATGTATTATAAAAACGGCTGGTATGCTTATATTGATGGAATTAAAGTTCCAATTATTAGAGTGAACTATGTGCTAAGAGCCTTAGTGGTCCCTAAAGGGAACCATGAAATTATTTTTAGATTTGAACCCACAGTGATTAAAAAAGGGAATACCATAACATTAATTTCTTATGCTTTATTATTATTTATTCCTATAGGCTGGTTTTTTATAGAAAAAAAGAAAAATGTACAATAAAATTCCTAATAAACGGTACGCACATACTATAAAATTCCTACAAAAAGTAGTGCCTGCTCCTGCAACTATTTTAGATTTAGGAATTCGAAATCCATTTTGTAAAATCATGGAAGAACATGGCTATACTGTGATAAATACTGAGGGCGAAGATTTAGATTTTTTACCAGAAATAGTTAAAAAGCATAAAGTAGATGCAGTTACCGCTTTTGAAATATTCGAACATTTAATAGCTCCTTTTAATGTGTTAAGAGCCATTGAATCGACCAAACTAATAGCTTCTATACCATTAAGTTTATGGTTTGCGAAAGCCTACCAATCTAAAACTGATAAATGGGACAGACATTATCATGAATTTGAAGATTGGCAGTTTGATTGGTTGCTAGAAAAATCTGGTTGGGAGATAAAAACTACTGAAAAATGGACAAGCCCAATCAATCAAATAGGTTTTAGACCTGTTTTGAGAAAATATACACCTAGATATTACGCCGTTTACGCTGAAAAGAATGACAAATAACAATTACATCTGTATGGTTGTTGATGGTTCTTATCCTAATGACATTAGGGTGAGGAAGGAGGCAGAGGCTCTAGTTGAAAATGGAAAAAAAGTATTGGTTGTCTGTCCAAAGTACACATCACAAAAGACAGAAGAAGAAATTAACGGTGTTCAAGTTTATAGAATAGGTAATAATTATACAACCTTTAAAAAAGGAATTCATGATGTTATTGAAAGTGTTTTTAATGTAAATCTGTTTTTCTATTTTAATTTAAAAACAGTTTTTAAGAGATATACTATTGATTTTTTACATGTACACGATCTTCCTTTGGCAGGTACTTGTTATTTATTTAAATCGAAAGTTAAAAAGAATTTAATTTTAGATTTACATGAGAATTTTCCTGAAGCCTTAAAAACATGGTTCTTATGGAAAAAGAGTTCTATTTTACGGTTAAAGAATTCTATTTTTATGAATCCAAAAAGTTGGTCTAAAAAGGAAGAAAAGTATTGTAAAAAGTATGATGCTGTTATTTGTGTTGTTGATGAAATGAAAGAGAAATTACATTCTAAATTTCAAATAGATAATAACAAGATGTATGTTGTTTCTAATCATGAAAAAAAATCATTCCAAGCTAATTTTGAAGTTAATAATACACAACATATTATTGATAACGATGTTTTTTCTATAACTTATGTTGGTGGTTTTGGCCCACATAGAGGCTTAGACACTGCCATTGTTGGTCTAAAAACTATTGTTCAGAAAATACCAAATGCAAAACTATTTTTGGTGGGTAAAGGGAATAAAGATGTTG
>JAMONB010000211.1 GCA_027066745.1 Flavobacteriaceae bacterium | reverse complement strand
AACTAAAGTTAACAAAGGATGTAAGGTTCTAAAAGTGTCCCATATGGCATAATAATCATCATAATATACTTCATCGTGATTCCAATTTTTAATTTCACCTGTTCTTTTAACAGGTTGTAAAAAAGAATGATATAAAGCTGTATAAAATATATTTTTTATGTCTTCTGATGTTTCTGAAATTTCAATTTTACTCAGTTTTTTATTCCATTGGCTTTCAGCATTATTTTTTATTTTTTCAAAGTTCCAATGAGAATTTTCATTTTCAAGATTTAGTTTAGCTTTTTTGATGCTTAAAAATGATATTCCAACTTTTACTTTAATTACCTGATTCTTTTTTACATTATATGTAAAATAAGCTCCTGTTTTTTCACCAGTATCTAACTGTTCTTTTTTAAGCTTCTGTTTTTTGCCAGATTTCCATGTCCCATACGTCTCAGAGGGAGTATCTATTATTGCATAAAAATATACAGTATAGGGTTTTCCTTTATTCCACCCTCCTTTAATGGTTGTAGAACCTTGTACTTCTTTACTGTTTAAAATTTTTATAGAAGAACCTACTATTTGTTGATCTTCTCCATATGCCCAACTTCGTGTCAAAAAACTTCCCAAATCAATTATGATATGCGCATCACCTTCTTTTTGAAAAGTATATTTATGAAAACCTGTAGAGTGAGTTGCTGTTAAGGCTACATTAATATTATAATCTTCTAAGTCAACACTATAATATCCGGGAGATGCTTTCTCATTTTTTCTGGGTGAAGAATAGTCAATAATATTCAAATGTCCCATTGTAGCAGTAATAAGCACATTCCCATATTTTGGCCCACCACCTGTTCCGCTAACATGGGTATGACTAAACCCCCAGATATCTCCTGTAGGATGATATCCTGAATTCGTTTCTCTACGATAACAATCTGGACCTAATTTTACCATTCCATAAGGCAGACTAACTCCAGGAAAAGTATTTCCCTTATTTTCTACCCCAATAAACGGATCAACATATTTTGTGTAATTTAATTCAACATCCTGTGAATAAACAATAATATGGATTAGACTGGATAAAACACTAATTAAGAAATATTTATATTGCATTTTTTAATTTAATAATTATTAGTCTTTAGACTAAAGTATTCTTACTTATTTCAAACATAAAATACATAGCAAAAAAGGAGTCCCTTTAAATCAACTATAGTAAACCGCTATAAACAAAATAGGATCATGGGTAAAATTAAATTCATTGCATCATATTTTTAGACTTCTGTATAAGAGCACTTTTAAAAATAAGCACATCAAAGAAACAAAATCTAAGATGTGCTTAAATTACTCAACTCAAAATAATCAAACTAATTATCTGTTATCAGGAACTATTGAATATTTACAATTTATCAATTATCTATGGATATTAATATCCAGGATTTTGTGTGCTTAGTGAATTACCAGCTTCATCTGTTCCTCCTCCGTCAATTTGACTTTGAGGAATTGGCATATATTCATTTTTGCCTGCTACAAATGTTGCACCACTTAAATAACCTCTTTTGATTTGTTCCTTTACGAGATATTTATTTATCACTTCATCTGCTATACCCCATCGAACTAGATCGAAGAATCGTTGTCCTTCTTGCGCCATTTCTAAACGTCTTTCTGCACGTAGAGCTGTAATAGCTTCTTCTTTTGAAGTAAAATCATTGTATAACTCTATTAGATAGTTTGCTGCATCACCAGTATTATCCAAATTTTGAATATAATTTCCTGTTTTAGCTCTATTGCGTACCATATTGATATACGTTTTACCACCCTGTAAATCGTTGAGTTCAATTAAAGCTTCTGCTTTCCAAAGTAATACATCGGCATAACGAATTACCAGGTAATTTGAAGATGTAACATAAGGCCATGATGCTAAATAATTAGGGTCATTTGCTGACATTACTCTTTTTTTAGGTCCATAAGGTCCATAAGTTTCTAAATCTCTAGCCCAACTATCACTATACTCAATTCCTAAATCTTTGTAAGGAATTCCTGGTCTTCCAACAGTAACATCCAATCTTGGATCTACAGTATTTGTATCTGTAACATCTACATTATCCAATAATGGTAATCCATTAATATCTGTTTTAAAAGAATTGACTAAATTCTGTGAAGGTCTAAAAAAACCATAAGCTGGATATCTTGGTCCGCCAGGAGGCATTAAACGATCTCCTATGGAGCCGTTATAATTCCTTGGAGATCCATCATTAATAGAATATTGAATAGAAAAAACAACTTCAGAACCATTATCATTATTAGGTAAAAATACTTCATTGAAATTTGGTTCTAAAAAATATCCTCCATCATCAATAACAACAGTAGCTGCAAGACTAGCTTCAGTCCATTTTTTTTGGTATAAATATGTTTTACACAAATATGCCTTGGCAGCCCATTTTGTTGGACGTCCGGGGTCTGATTGAGTGCCAGGAAGAACAGCAAAGGCAGCACTAAAATCATCTTCTATTTTGCCCCATACTTGTTCAGGAGTTATTTGTGTATTAGATAAATAATTTCCATTTTCATCTATGTATGTAACTCGATTATACAGTTTTATTAATTCAAAATAAAAATGACCTCTTAAAAAACGCATTTCTGCAATACGCTGTGCCTTTAAGGTTTCACTAATTTCAGTTGAATTATTTAAAACATTAAGAGCCGTATTACTTCGTTTCACTCCTTCATAAAGTACTGCCCATTTTTGTTCAACGTCTCTTATTTGAGGATCAGTTGCATAAATTTCCATTCGGTGAATTTGATTTTGATCACCAGTTCCTCCACCTCCTTTGTATGCGTCATCAGAAAGAACATCACCAAAACTCCAATTAGATGCTGGTGAATTAAATGCATTACTTGCTTCGTTTCCCTGTCCATTTAGAATACTATAGGCAGAAATTATTAAAGCTTCAATATTTTCTGGTGCACTAACTTGTTCTTCAGTAAGTTCTCCATAGGGCTCATTGTCTAAAAATTCATCACTACAGGAAGTAAAAAAAATTCCTATAATAAATACGATATATAATATATTTTTCATGATTGATTGTTGTTAAAAATTAATATTAATCCCAAAGGTAAATGTCTTTGAACTAGGGTATATACCTCTATCTACACCAATGTCTAAGTTTCGATCATCAGAGGTATAACTCTGTAAACCGATTTCAGGATCTAAACCATCATAATTAGTAATAGTAAACAAATTATAAGTTTCAAAATACACTCTAAATCTAGATGCTTTTATTTTTTTGGCTATACTTTCGGGAAATGAATACCCTACTTGAAATGTTTTTAACCTAAAATAAGAACCATCTTGAACATAATAAGAGGAAGGACGGATATTGTTATTTAAATCATTTAATGAAACTCTTGCTAAATCAGTATTTGTATTTTGAGTTGTCCATGCATTTAAAATTCGTCCGTGTTTATTATAATTTGCTAAATTGAAAAAGTCATTATAATAACGGGATAAATCATATATATCATTACCCTGTGAACCTTGGAAAAATAGTGTAAGGTCAAAAGCTTTATAAACCGCTGAGAAATTGATACCATAGGTAATGTCAGCATGCGGTGATCCTATAAACGTCCTGTCTTCAGCATCAATTATTCCATCTCCGTTTAAATCTTTAAAAATAAAATCTCCTGCTTGTGCATTGGGTTGAATACTTGATGCAGCTTCTGCATCAGTTTGAAATATTCCATCAACCACATGGCCATAAAAAGAAGCTATCGGCTGCCCTACTGCTGTTCTAGAAGTTGATTGATCAAAATTAATACTATGTAAAACCGCAGGGTTTGTTTCAATAAAATCAATTCCTTCACCTAAAGAAAGTAATTTGTTGTCAATTACAGCAAAGTTTAAACCTATGTTAAAATTAAAATCTTTGGTACGATCGCTTTGATAATTTATATCAAATTCAAAACCTTTATTTTCCATTTCACCTACATTATTCCATTGCCCTCTATTGGTAATGCCTACATCAGGCGCAAGTGTTTGAAATAATAATAAATCTTCTGTATTTTTAATAAAATAATCTGCTGTAATATTTAATGAATTATTCAAAAACCCAAATTCTAATCCAATATTTGATTGTGTTGTTGTCTCCCATTTCAAATCGGGATTTGCAATTCTTGATAAAGTATATCCTGTTTGTGTACTTGTTTGAGATCCATCAATTGCATAATTGGAATAATAAGGATTACTGCTAAATCCAGAAACTGTTTGATAAGCAGGTATATCTTGATTTCCTGTTTTTCCCCAACCTAACCTTAATTTTAAATTAGATAATACACCCTCTTTGTTGAAGAAATCTTCTTCAGAAATTCTCCACCCTGCAGATAGCGCAGGAAAGGTACCCCAACGATTGTTTAATAATTTAGAAGTTCCATCTCTTCTTAAAGTAGCTGAAAATAAATACTTATTATCATAATTATAATTTATTTTCCCAAAATAAGAAAACAAGGTAAATTCAATTTTATCACCTGTGTTAGTTTGTGTACCTTGATCTCCAGCATTTAATACTCTAATATTGAGTTCATTTGTAGGTAAATCCTGTATTGAAGCGGTTGTATATTCATATACATTCGAAATGCTTTCTAAACCTACTAATACATTCAAATTGTGTTTGTCATTAAATGTTTTTGTATAATTCAATGTATTAGACCAAACCCAATCAAATTTTATGTTATTTACAACAGATAAATTATTTATTGCTCTATGAGCATTAGGTTCTTCAAAAGTAGGGTTAAATTTTTCACTTTTAAAAGTAGTGTAATTAACACCAAAATTTGTTTTGAATTTCAAGTCTTCAATTAGTTCAATTTCAGCAAATAAATTACCAAAAATCTTTGTATTATTTCTCTCATTATCTTTGTTACGGTATAAGTTTCCTAAAGGATTTTGCACATCAGATGGTGGATATCCTGTAAACTCTCCATTTATATCATATACAGGTGCAATACTTGGCATACGGAATGCATCGTAAACAACATTTCCTAACAAAGAATTTGTACTTGTACCTACAGAATTCGAAAAGGCCACAGTTAAATTTTCTCCAACAGTAACTTTATCATTAAATAATTTGTAGTCTGAATTAAGACGAGCTGTAATACGATTAAAATTTGTATATTTTAATATACCTTCCTGATCAAAATAATTTAAAGAGAACAAAGAATGTGATTTGTCATTTCCTTGAGAAAAATTTATATTATAAGATTGGATAAGTGCAGGATTAAAAATTTCTTCTACCCATTTGGTATTAGCTGAAGGAATAGTGTTTTCTGCATCTAAAAAAGCAGGAATCACAGGAGAAACGCCATTTCCATAAATAGAATGATTTGGAGTAATACCATCATTTTCATAAGCTTGCCAATATACATCTCCATATTCTTGAGCATCTAGCATATCTGGTAAATTAGAAACATTTTGACTACCTAAATACATATCAAAAGAAAATTTAGGATCACTTGCTTTACCTTTTTTAGTTGTAATAATAACAACACCATTTGCTGCTCTTGAACCATAAATACTAGCGGATGATGCATCTTTTAATACTTGTAATGACTCAATATCATTTGGATTAATCAAACTTAATCCGGTAGTAGTAGGAACACCATCAATCACATACAGAGGGTCATTATTTCTAATGGTACTAAAACCTCTAATCCTAAGAGTAGTTACAGCTCCAGGGGAACCTGAACTCATAACATTAACACCAGCAACTCTCCCTTGCAACATACTATTTACATCCGCCACTGGCTGGGTCACAACTTCATCAAGATCAACAATAGCTACGGCTCCTGTAAGGTCACTCTTTCGCTCTGTAGTATATCCAGTAACGATTACTTCATCTAAAGAGGATGTTTTTGATAGTAATTTAATGTTAATTACATTTTGGCCATTAATCTCGATTTCTTGAGTACTAAAACCCATAAAAGACACCACCAATATTGTAGCATTTTCTGAAACAGTTATGCTATATTTTCCATCAAAATCTGTGGTTGTACCGTTATCTGTCCCCTTTACAAGAATAGCAGCTCCAGGTAATGGAAACCCATCATTATCGGTAACGGTTCCTGTAATTTCTTTTTGTTGTTCCTTTTCTTTAATAATAGGTAATGGAATTGTTTTTTTTCTAGTATCTGATTTTAAAATGATTTGTTTATCTAATACTTCATAAGATACAGGTACAGTTAAGAACAAAAGGTCTAAAATTTTTCTAACTTTTTCTTTTTTAACCTTAACGGAAACAATTCTATTAACATCTATGTCTTTTCTATTGAAAAGAAATTTGAAATCTGTTAATGATTCAATTTCATTGAAAACCTTTTCGATGGTTACATTTTCAAGATCCAGTGTGATTTTTGTGTTTTGCGCATAATTTTTGGCCTGAATATTGATAAGTGTAATGAAAAGTAAAAAAACTGTTATTTTCATTTTTAGGTCGAACTTTAAAGAGAATAGAAGCAAGCTCCTATTCCTAATAGGATTTTTCATACTTTTGTAGTGTTTTAAAATGATTATTAATTTAGTCAAACTATAATCGGAAGATGTTGGCGCATCTTTCGATTTTTTTGTAGTTTGAAGTTAGTACTTAAGGTAGTCTCATAGGCAAAAGGGTTTTAGTTAATAATTATTTGGTTGTTTTTAATGGTATATTCAATTTTGTAGCTTTTATTAAACGAATTCAATACTTGCTCAATAGTTTCAATATCAAAAGTGGCATCATAGTATTGATTATCTAATTCTTTATTATTGTTAATAATAGTGACATTGTATTTCCGCTCTAATTTTATGAGGATATTTTTAAACTTCATATTTTTAAATATAAGTTTGCCGTTTTTCCACCCTGTATAAATAGACGTGTCAACTTTAGATATAGAAAGGTTATTGGTGTTTTTGCTCCACTCTGCTTTATACCCGGGCTTTAAAACTGAAATGGAGTTTTTTAATGTAGGATTGTTTCCCATTAAACTAACCGATCCTTCTACCAGAACAGTTCTAATTGTAGCATCTTCAGGATAGGCAGAAACATCAAATTCTGTTCCTAAAACCTGGACATTCATTTTACTTGTAGAAACAATAAATGGATGTATAGTATCGGTTGTCACATCAAAATATGCTTCTCCATTTAATAAATATACTTTTCTTTCAGTATCGTTAATAAAACGGACAGGGTATTTTAGAGTAGTTCCTGCATTCAAATATACTTCTGTACCATCAGATAGAATAATTTGAAATTTTTTACCAAATGGGACAGTCAATTCGTTAAATGCCAACTCTTTTGATTTCTTTTGAGATAAAGGAGTTAATTGCTCGTTTTCTTTATTTTGATAGTTTAATTCACTTCCTTTTTGAATTCCAACTATATTCCCTTTTTCATTAATAATTTTTTTCTTTCCAGCAGTGTCTATTACTTCGATATCACCATTGTCTAATTTAATGGTAATAACTTCATCACTTATTATTAATTTTTGTTTCGGGTCAGTATTTTTTTTGTAGAAAAGTGTAAGACCGATAGCAACTATAACGATTGCTGCATACTTAAAAACAGAATTAAGTTTAATTTTTTTAAATACATTTCTTTTGCTTTTAATATGTTCAAATAATACATCTTTTGTTTTACCGTTGTCAAATTGACTCATGTTGAAATCAATAGCATAATTTATCTTAATGTATTCAAGAAAAATTTGCTCATTCTCAGGCTCTTTTACCCAAATAGATAACTTATCTAATTCAGCAGCAGTTATAGAATTGGAAAGGTATTTAATGATTAATTTTTCTGTTTTTGGTAACTTCATCGACATGTACTTTTATTTATTACGAAACTATTTTAACTAACCCTTAACTATTTTAACTTTTTTTTTGATATTTACATCGGTATTTAATTAATGAAGAAAAGTATTAAACATAATAAATCGTTTGTAAACCACTTGAAAAAGGGTAATAAAAAATATTTTTCAATGTTGGTGGAATTGTATAATCATAAGTTATGTGTATATGCAAATAGTCTGGTAAATGATTATTCTTTAGCTGAAGATATTGTTCAAAATGTTTTTATTAGAGTTTGGGAAAGGAGAAAGAGCTTAAATGAAAATTATTCTTTAAATAGTTTTTTGTATAAATTGGTTTACAATGAGTTTATCGATCAATACCGAAAGCAACAATCAATTATGTTATTAGAGAAAAAGTATATCCAAACCTTGAATAAAATAACGAATGATAAGGATGAAGATGCTACGCAAAAAATGATAGGACTGATTATGCAGGCCATTGATAATTTACCGACAAAGTGTAAACAAATATTTTTATTAAGTAAAAAGGAAGGGTTGACAAACATTGAAATTTCTGAATACCTGAATACTTCCGTTAAATCTGTTGAAGGGCATATTACAAGAGCATATTCCTCTATTAGAAAATCGGTTGATGGTAGGTTAAACAAAATACTTTTTTTAATTTTCAACCATTAAACTTGATTAAATATATTGCATAGAACTCCATTGAATGGGTATTTCTTTGATTATATTTGCCTTGTATTAAATGAATCTAAATTGAAAATTCAGCATATTTTATTTTTTCTTATTCTATTGATTTCCTGTAATCAGGAAAAGAAAAGCAAGCTCACCATTGCTACTGCTGCAAATATGAAGTTTGCTATGCAGGAGTTGGTAAAAGAGTTTCAAAAAGAGACAGGAATAGAGAATGAAATAATTGTTGGCTCATCTGGTAAGTTGACAGCTCAAATAAAAGAAGGGGCGCCATATGATCTTTTTGTTTCTGCCGACATGAAATTTCCAAATGCTTTATTTAAGAATGGTTTAACTACAGAAGAACCCAAAGTATACGCCTATGGGAAATTAGTGATTTGGACGATGAATACCCAGTTTGATGCTGATTTTAAAACGATGTTCAAAAAACAAGTCAACCATATTGCACTGGCGAATCCGAAAACGGCACCTTATGGTAGAGCTGCTGAAGAAGTCTTAAAAAAGAAGGGTTTGTTCGAAATTTTAAAATCAAAGTTTGTTTATGGAGAAAGTATTGCACAAACCAATCAGTTTATTAAGTCATATGTAGCCGAAATAGGATTAACGGCCAAATCGGTGGTTATGTCAAAAAATATGAGAGAGGTTGGAAAATGGAAAGATGTAGACTCTAGCTTGTATACTCCGATAGAACAGGGTCTGGTGATCCTAAAGAACCGAGATATTCACTTGGAAGAAGCAGAAAAATTTCAGGATTTTCTTTTTTCCGTTAAGGGTAAGGAAATATTAAATAAATTTGGATATTCTATAAAATAATAGATGAATATATACAGTGGAGAAATAGAGGCAGTTAAAGTAAATGGTGAATTGTCCATCGTTACAATAAAAGTAGATACTATTAGTTTTACCGCAATTGTTATTGATACCCCGGTTACTGCTCCTTATCTGAAGGTTGGAAACCCAATCAAAGTTATTTTTAAAGAAACAGAAGTGATTATAGGCATCGGTTCGGTAGATGGAATTAGTCTGAGGAATAAGTTGTTTGGTAAAGTGATTTCTATCGATTCAGACAATTTATTGAGTAAACTAATTATTGAAACAGATATAGGTAAGATTACTTCAATTATCACATCTAATTCGGTAAAGCGATTAAAGATTGAAATTGGATCAGAAGTTTGTGCTATGATTAAAACCAATGAATTATTATTATCGGTATGATAGACTGGACACCGCTCATATTAACCTTTAAACTGGCATTTATTACTACAATATTATTACTTTTTATAGCTGTGCCTATTGCATATTGGTTGGCATATACCAAATCAAAGATAAAACCCGTAGCAGAAACACTCGTGAGTATGCCACTGGTTTTACCACCAACTGTTCTGGGTTTTTATATGCTCCTTGCTTTTAGTCCGTCAAACACCTTTGGTAACTGGCTGGATGAATGGTTCGGATTGCGTTTGGTCTTTTCGTTTGAAGGGTTGATACTCGCATCAATAATTTATAGTTTACCATTTATGGTTCATCCGATTCAGTCTGGTTTTTCTAATTTATCTCCTTCCTTAAAAGATGCGTCGTATGTTTTAGGAAAATCAAAAATAGTGACACTTTTTAAGGTTTTGATTCCGAATATTAAAACTTCTTTACTTACCGGAACTGTCCTTGCATTTGCACATACAATTGGTGAGTTTGGTGTTGTTTTGATGATAGGAGGAAATATTTCTGGGAAAACGAAAGTTGCCTCTATTGCAATTTATGATGAGGTGGAATCGTTAAATTATAGTGCGGCAAACACCTATTCTTTGATATTATTTACCTTAACTTTTATCATCTTATTGTTTGTGTATTTGGTAAATGGGGGATATTTAAAAAAGTTTGTAAAATGATAGATGTCTCTTTAAAGAAAAAATTACAGTCAGCTTCAGGTGAAATGCTTTTGGATGTACAATTTAGTGTTGAAAATCAAAAATTGGTAACTCTTTACGGAAAATCAGGTGCAGGCAAAACAAGTATTTTAAAAATGCTTGCCGGAATTTTTTTACCAGATGATGGATTTATAAAGGTTGGTAATGAAGAGTGGTATAACAATCAAAAAGGAATCAATTTGAAACCCCAAAAAAGAAATTTAGGATTTCTTTTTCAGGAATATTCTTTATTTCCAAATATGACAGTGGGTGAAAATTTAAAATTTGCTTTAAAAAAAGGTCAGGATAAA
>JAMONB010000210.1 GCA_027066745.1 Flavobacteriaceae bacterium | reverse complement strand
TTTTATTTCACCTTTATTACATTTCATTGCTAAATTCCACCAACTTTTATTTTCTTTTAATACTCCGCTTCCACCTTGTAAAATCCAAGAAGGATCATTAATTTTAATTAATTCCGAATTGGTTTTAACTAATTCTTTCAATTTATCTAATTTGCGTCCTTTAAATGAAATTATTATGTCGGGTTTAAGAGTTTCTATTTCTTTTTCAACTAGTTCGTCATTTATTGTATAATAATTTTCTATTTCTTTATAATCTTTTATAAAGTCATTTATTTCAGTTTCTGGGTTAATATCCGATTGTCCATTATTTAATGAGAATTTATAATAATTTGATACTGCAATATAGTTATGTATTTCATTTAAATCATATATAGTTATATTATGTTTAGCGTATAAATATATACCCAAAAGAGCAGCTAATACACCGGTTTGATATGGTGCTATGTCTATATCTGTAAAAGACATTTTATCAGTAGGATATTTTTTATTAAAATTATCGAAGTAGTATAGTCTCTCGGTCAACTTATTAAAATTTTTTTCATAAAGATTTCTTAAAGTGCCATTATCTATATTTTGCGCTGTTCCATAGATTAAAACTTTATAATCATCATATTTTGTCCCTATTAAAGGGATATATGGTGGAAAAATTTCTCCATTTTCTTTTTTGGAAGAAATGTATTTAGTTAATTTATCTCTAAATTTTATTTTATGGTTTTTAAATTCTTGAATGATTTTTTCTTTTTTTTTCATAGCTTTTGATTTTTAAATTTAGATTTATTTTATTCAATAATAGAATGTTATTTATTACTCATTTTAGTTAGTTGATTAGTAAATTTAAATTTTCTATACATAAAGTATTTAAATCATATCTTTATGCAAGCTAACGGTTTCGTATATGCCTCGTAGCGGATTTTTTACGTGCTTACCTTTCCCAACTGTACAAAGGTAGTAAAATTAAAAGAATTTTGCATAAATTAATTTCTTTTGATTTGCAAATTTTTTGGATTTTGCCGAAAAACACTCAACTATCTTTGAATTCAGCACTTAACCGCTATGAGCTATATACTGTGTTGTGCAGTGTTTTTTTTATTTTATTGAATAATTAGTTCCTGCACCAATTCCATATTTTTCAATTAAGTTTTCATTTACTAATTTAGTTAATATCCGTTTTACAGTCGGGTTGGGTATCTGCAATTTATTGGCTATTTCACCTGATTTGCTTCCCGGATTATGCTCAATATAGGTTAGGATGGCTTTTTCTCTCGGCGATAATTTTGCTTTTGTTCCCTTCATCTCTAATTTATTCATTAATTGCTCTTGGATATTCAATAGTGCCGAAAAAAAGAAATTAACCCATTCGGTAATATCTTCATTGGGTCTTTGTGCTTGACAGTGTCTTAATTTCAAATAATATTCACTTTTCCGGCTTTCAATTTCGTGTTCAAAACTTACATATTGTATCCATTTATATCCGTTTTTTAAAAGTAGTAATGTTGATAGTAACCGGCTCAATCTTCCGTTTCCATCTTGAAAAGGATGAATACTGACAAATTCATAAGAAAATATTGCCGTTTTAACCAAAGGATGGATTTCCGTTTCGGAATTATACCATTCTACGAGATTTCTCATGGCATCTTCCGTTTCATATCCCGGATTTGTTGTTTGAAAAATTACTTGTTTTGTTCCGTCGGGCAAAGTGGCTTCAACAGCATTTGAATGTTGCTTATAGTTTCCTTTATGCCATTGGTCTTTGTCACTGTATTTCAATAATAGGTTATGTAGATTTTTGATATTACTTTCCGTTATTTCAATTTCATTGTAATTTTCGGTTATTAACTCCAAAACTTCAAAATACCCGACAACTTCTTGTGCATCTCTTTCTTCAATTTTTGTGATTTCAAGATTGTCCAATAAAGCTTTTACTTCTTCATTACTCATTTTTGAGCCTTCAATTCTTGTTGATGCACCGACACTTCTAACCGTTGCAATGTTTTTGAGTTGTCTCAAACTTTGTCCTTCTCGTTTTTCAATACTTGTCCACGATGCATCAAATCTATCTATTTTACTAATAGCTCCTATTAAATTCCAATCTAAATTTAACCTGAATGTATATACTTTATCTATCATACTGCAAAATTAGTAAATTAAATTGAAATGATACGATTTGATACGGAAATATTCGATTATGATACGATTTTTCTTTAATACTGCTCAATGGCTTCGTATATGCGCAGTGGCGGAATTTTAT
>JAMONB010000209.1 GCA_027066745.1 Flavobacteriaceae bacterium | reverse complement strand
GCTCCTTTTCCGTCACTAGCCATTGGACAAAAGGCTTGGTACACTTTTTTATCTGTACCTAATAGCGTAATTAAATCACTTATATCTGTACTTAATGTTTCAAAATGTTCTCTTTGATGATCTATCGAGCTTTTAACAATGTGCTCTGCTTGTTCTTTAGCATTTTCATAGATTTCCATATATTCTTTGTGAGTCTCTCCTGATAATTTGCTCATATCAAAGGTTGAAAAAGCGGCTAACAGAGCGGTTCCTCCTTTAGCAGCTGCGTTTTTATCATCGGTAACTAAACCATTTTTAATTTGAAAATAAGCTTCTAAGATGGAAGCTGTAGCTGGTTTTTTTTGAGTACTTGCTTCAAGTTCTCTTTTTTCTGTATTTGAAGTCATGTTATCATCATGATGCCCATCGTTATTGTCATGGTTCATTTCTCCATGATTGTCACTTTTCATTTCTGTTTGGTGGTTCATCTCTTCATTTGTAGTCTTTTTATCATTTATACATGAAGTAATAAATAAAGTGAACACTAAAGCTACTGTTACTGTAATCGATGTTTTAAAAAGTTTCATTTTTTAGATATTTTAGTTATTGTAGATTTTTTTAGTGCCTGACAGGGGAGCGTATTTTTTAATAAAAAAAGTAATCTGATTTTTACACACTCCTCTTTCAGGGCTTTATTTTTCATTTATAATTTAATGCTGGTGTTCCATTTTATGTTCTTTCTTACCTTTCATTTTTTCTCCCATTTTGTGACTGCCATTCATCATGGCATGCATTTTTTTCATCATTTCGGGATTATCCATCATCATGTTCATCATTCTTTCTTTCATTTTAGGATGGTCATTCATCATTCCTTCTTTTGAACCCATAGCATGTCCACTTTTACCATTCATCATCATTTTTTTCATTCCGTCATCGTTCATCATCATCATATGCATTTTATTTCGCATTCCTTCATTGTCCATCATCATACCCATCATTTTATTTTTCATTTCAGGATGGTGCTCCATTTTTGACATCATAGTCTTTTTCATATTCTTATGATCCATTTTTGAATCTTGACTAAATCCATTTAGACTTACTAAACTTACTACTGCTAATACTAATATTATTTTTCTCATGACTTTACTATTTTATGGTTAAACTAATTTAATTTTATACTATAAAGGTATGTTGACTATCAACTTATTTTCTGCACTATTTTGATTTATATCTACACTATTTTGTCAATTGACTTTCTGTTCCATTTTGATAGTTTTTTGTATTCACTCATATTCATTCCTATAGAATGTTTGAACTGGTTGGATAAATAATTGACACTACTATAGCCTAATTCATAAGCAATTTCTGTGAAATTCAACTCATTATCTTGTATGAGTTCTTTTGCTTTTTCTATCTTGAGTTGGATAAAATATTTTTCGATGGTTATTCCTTCTACTTTAGAAAATAATTTACTTAAATAGGTATATTCTTTTCCTACCCTATTGGCTATAATTTGCGATAGATTCAACTTCATTAAAATGGGGATCTCTTCTGTTAGTTGAATTAGCATAATTTTAATTTGTTCAATGGTTTTTGACTCTTCATCGGTAAGCAAATCAAAATCATTTTTTAATAACATTTCTCGAATTAATTTGTTAGTTATCTTTTCTTTTGAATATTTAATAACTGCTTTGCCCAATTCAATAGAAATAACTTCTGCTCCTAAGTTTTCTAATTCACTGGTAACAACTTTAATACACCTTCTGCAAACCATTCCTTTTATATGTAATTCGTTGATTTTAAACATGATATTATTGTTTTTATTTATATCGTGTATTTTTTTTAGACCTAACAGGTTTTTCTCCTTCGCAAAAGCTTCGGCGAACAGGTTAAAACCTGTTAGGTCTTTTGTTCTTTGAATTAATAAGTCGCTTTTACTTCACCACAGCTTAGCATAGCTTTTCCGAAAAACGGATTTTTAATTTCTTTATCATAACTCAGCCAAAAGCCACCATTGTTATTGTCTGTCATTGGGCAAAATTCTAAGTATAATGGCTGATCATTTTCTGTTTGAATACCAAAGGTTTCTATGCCTTTAGACAACTGTTTGCCTACTATTAAAAAGGCCGCTCTTTGACTTTTAATTTCTAGAGCATTCTGAACTTTACTTAAATTTTCTTTTATTGGTTTTAAAAATTTCATCCATACATTATGAGCATCTCCTTTTAACAAGGTCATATCTACCTTCTCTAGTGCTTTTTTTACTTGTTGTGCTTCTTTTTGAGCCATGTTCATATTATCTTCAACTAAGGCATTTTTCAATAGTATATAGCCTGCTACTACTTTACCTAGTTGTTGTTTAAATGTTGAGTTGATTTTAGATTTATCAATCATGACCATTGCATCTTCTTTTATATTATTGTTTGTATTCGTTTGTATCCCTAGATGTCCTTCATGCCCAGTTGTTGTCTTTCCACCTTCTTTATTCATCATCGATTTTTTCCCTTGTAATTGTGCTGCAGCATCTACGGTAAATGTACCATTGCTTACAATTTCTTCTCCATTCTCTAAACCTTCAACAACTTCATAATTTTCTCCTAATTTTGAACCTAAAGTTACTTCACGCATTTCAAAAACAGGTTCATTCGGATTCGATTTTACATAGACCACAGAGCGTTTTCCTGTCCACAATACAGCAGTAGTTGGTACGCTTATTGCATCTTTATTTACCGATTTACTGCCTGTAATTTTACCTTCTATAAACATTCCTGGTTTAAAAATTCTTTGTTTATTATTTAAAACAGCTCTTAGCTTTACAGTTCTTGTTTTTGTATCTAAAATAGGGTCGATAAACGAAACTTTTGCTTTAAATTTTTTGGTAGGATACGCATTGGTGGTGATTAGAATTTCTTGTCCTTTTTTAAATTGTGCAATTTGATTTTCATACACGTCAAAATTTCCCCATACCGTATTGAGATTGGTAATTTTTAAGAGCGGAGCACCTTCCGTTACATGATTGCCTTCTTCTACCATTTTTTCGGTTACAATTCCAGAAACATTGGCATAAATAGGGAAATTTGAAATGGGCTTCTTTGAAGCTTCAATACTATTGATTTGCTTATCGGACAGCTTCCATAATTTTAATTTTCCACGAACAGCTTTATACAGTGCAGGTTGTGACTCTTTTAGTAAAACTGCAGTAAGTAATTCTTGTTGGGCTGCAAATAATTCAGGAGAATAAATACGTGCTAATAACTGACCTCTCTTTACTTTTTCGCCTTCGGAGTTGATATAGAGTTTTTCTATTCTCCCACCAAAATGAGCCGTTTGAATTGCCATATTTCGTTCGTTTTCAACAATCTTCCCTGATAATTTTACACCACTAGAAGCACTAGAAGCTGTACCAATTATAGTAGTTTGAATATTGGCTAATGCCAAGGCATTGGAAGATAGTTTAAATTGATTGGCTTTAAGACCATCTGTAGTTACTTCTGCAAGAATAAGATCCATACCACAGATAGGACATTGCCCAGGTTGTGGCATATCTATTTGTGGATGCATAGAACAGGTCCAGTGCTCTTCTACAGTTTCATTTGTCTGGTTTTTAGAACTATTATCTGTTGATGAATTACCTAGAAAAAATTTTCCTAAGAGAAGTCCTACAACTAATATAGCGATGTAAATTGCGTATTTTTTCATTTTCTTGATATTAAATAGTGAATAGCTATGGTTTGTAAATAGTATTTTTTAATGGATATTATTTGATTGGTTTGAAACTTGAGTTGCAATTCTTGGATATCTAAGACATCGTTAAAATTAATGGTTCCTGTTTCATAATTTCTAATTAGAATATCTTCAGCATAACCAGCTTGTTTTAAGTTTTTTTCTTGGGTATTATAACTAATTTGTGTAGCAATTCTATTCTTAATTGCTTTATCAAGAATACCTTCTAACTTATTGAGTCGCTCTTGCTTTTGAGCTGTAATTTCTTGTTGTTTTAACTCGTTTTGTTTTGTTTTAGATTTGTATTTTTTATTAAAAATAGGAATGGATAAGGTTACCATAGGCATGATAATGTCTTTACCATTGTCGACAAAACTTAAATCAGGACGTTCGGTAACCGCAATATAATCCAATCCAAAACCTATAGTTGGAGCACTTTCTTTTCTATTTAAAAGTTCAGATTGTTCAACAGATTGATACAACTTATCATATTTGATCAATTCAGGATGCAGCTGTAAATTTTCTGTTGCGAGCAAATCCTCTTTAGGAATTGTCAATTTAGAAACTGTAGTTACTTGAATGTCTTTATCACGATTCAAAAGCTTATTAAAAATAGTTTGTTCGGCTAAAAAATCTTGTGCTAATACTTGATGTAATTGTTCCAATTCGTTTTGCCGCATTTGCAATCTCAAGACATCAACAGCAGATGCTTTACCTACTTCTACAAAGGTTAATGCCATGGTTTCATAGGTTTTTAACAAATCCATATTTTGTAGCAATACGTTTTGTTTTGCCTGAATAGCATATAAATTATAATACGATTGTGATACCGAAGCAATTAATTTTCGTTTGGCAATAGCAATGTTTTCGTAGCTAGCATCCGCCAAGGAGCTTGTATAATTTTTACGTGCCGTAATGGTTCCAAACCAAGGCAGCATTTGTTTGGTAGAAACCTTATAGCGTTGTGCACCTGTTCTTGTTTCGGGTTCACTTACAAAATAACCTAATCCGATTTCGGTATTGGGTAACGTATAGACTTCGTTTACCTTTTCGGAAGCAATCTGATGCTGTAATTCGAATTTTTGAATTGCAGGATTATTTTTTAAAGCTTCATCAAGATATGACTCTAGTTGTTG
>JAMONB010000208.1 GCA_027066745.1 Flavobacteriaceae bacterium | reverse complement strand
AACTGATAGTATTTCTAATTTCTGGTCTAAACTCCATTTCTTGTATTTCATATCTCTAATGTATTGATTTGAAATTTAAAATATCACTCCGAACTTATTGGGGGCTAAACTACTACCTTAGTTCTAGGATAGAAAAATTAATATAAAGTAAAGTTAATTATTGAAATTTTCATTTAGAACTTTTATATCAATTTTAAAAACAAAAAGCCCACTGCCGACACTTCGGAAATCAGTGGGTAATTTTCTCTAAAAACTATCAACTTAAACTAAGTTTTTGTCTTTTTTTCCTTAATCTGGGGAGAAAGGAGGTCAATTTTAACGGTATAAATTTCTTTTATTTTTATAGAAATTTAGGTCTCAATACTTCGAGGTTTTTCATAACAATTTTCCCGTTTTCGACTGAAACTTAGTTACTAACTTAGCTTCGAATATGAAACAGTTATAGTTGAATAATTCCCCCTAAAAAAAATAATTATTTTATAATTTGTTGATTTTTAGTGTAATAAAATTAATTGTAAAAATACAACTGGAAGGAGCTTAATTAATCTTTTTGAATCAAAAGGTAAAAATCATTTTCTAAAGCTAAGTAACCTTGATTGTATACATAATAATATGTATTACCTGTTTTAGTAGTGTAAATTGATGTAAAAAAATTAAAATCAAAATTGTGATTCAATAATTTTACCCTTGTCACTTTTGTTTTACCACTTTTATTCAAATCAGACAAGGTTTTATAATTTTTACGAAGGCGATTATTGGTGTTTCTTATTAAATTTTTACTATTTCTATTAATTTTATTGTTAAATGCATTTCTACAATAATCTGAGCAGAATTTTTTGTCTTCTCTACCTATAATTTTTTTGCCACACTCTGGACATTGTTTTTGTGCCATTACTTTTGAATTTTATAAAATCCATCACTAAATTTTAAAACTTGTTTTGAGTTTGTAGAAGTTTTTGATTCAACACAATCATCATCTTTTTCTTTATAATTAATTTCTGAATTATTATTAATTATCTTAATATCAAAAAACCCATGTGTTGTCCTTTTTAACATTTCTAATGTTGTTTTAGTTTCAAAAAACTTCCCCCAACAATTCATATTTGTTTCCCCACCATAACTATAGATTTCGAAATTTTTAAGAATGATTTGTAGTTTTTTACCATCTGGTATAAACAAAGAAATATAATTTGAACTGTATGGGTTTGGCTGTGACATACTACGTGTATGTATAACTACACCAAATGCTCTGACGTTTTCTTGCACTAAATATTTTGCAGTATCTATAGATATATCATTAATATATACAGCATCAGATTCCCAACCACTTGTTTTGTAGCTTTCATAATAAAGATGCTTTATTTCTTTTGTTTTATTATTTACCACCACTACATAACTATCTAGGGTAAACATCCCTTCTTCCTTTTTACCTGTTTTAGGGATTACAATAACTGTCAAATCTTTATTAAAAGGCAAGACTTTTTCAGGAAATTGACCCATTTCATCACAATCTTCAATAGTTATCTCTAACTCATTCATAACTTTAACGACCAAGTCTGATTGGGTAAAAGAATAATTTGATACAAATATCAACGTTATAATTAATACTATTCTATTTACTTGCATTATTTCTTATAATTAAATATTACCTCTTCATTGACCCCATTTTCATTTTCAATTACTACATATAAATTAATTTCATTATCATTTATTTTTTCAAAGGTAAAGTCTTCAAAATAAACTCTATTATCTTCAATTTTCACCAATTTATAATCTTGTAATTCATCTTTTTCTTCCCAACCTTTAAAATCAGGATGAAAGTGTTTGAATTGTAATCGTAATGTACCATTAAGTTCACTAATCCCTCCAAATTCATAAAACACAACTTTATTTTCTACTATTAATTTGAATTGAAACATCATTGAACCTCCTAATGGTGGACTCCAAATTTCTTCGATTATCCCTCCAAAAGCTTCCCCTTTCCAATGTCCTTGAATCCAAGACACATCAGCCATTGATGCTTTTGGTGAACTGGTTTTATTTGTAAATTTTAAAGTGTTAGATTGTGCAATTCCGTTTAAGGAGAGTGCTAAAAAAATACTCGCTATTACTATTTTAAAGTATTGATTCATAAGATGGTAATTTAGTGCAAGGTACACAATATTCGTTTATAAACGATTACATTCGGCTAGTGTTCGAAATTTTATACCAACGCAAGTTCAAATCTTCTCTATCACAATAAAAATTTTTAACATAATCTAAACC
>JAMONB010000207.1 GCA_027066745.1 Flavobacteriaceae bacterium | reverse complement strand
ATATTTTTTTCCTTGATTTCTTTGAAGGTTTGTTCTATAAATTCTTTAAAAGTGTCATAATCTGTACAACTATTATAAGTAATAAGTCCAATTTCATCATTGGTTATTTCAAAAATGTAATTTTCTTTTGGTCTACTTTGATCAATAAATGTATTTAATTCCGACACCCCTATACCTGGTGTTTCTATTTCACTATCAGATAACTTTAAGGAATATGGAGCTGAAATCTTATCTGTGAAAAACAAATACAAAGGAAAAACTTTTTCTAAAGAGGTGTTTTTGAAAGATTCAATCCCTCCTATATAAGATAGGCATTCTGTGTATAATTCACCTATAGGAACTCCGTTTATTGATTCAATAATTACACCTTTCCTTATGTCTTGATTAGCAGAGCGTGTAACAGTTAAGTATTGACTTTTTACAGATATTTTACCTGTGAAAGGGATAAATTTGTACGCCATTATTTCAGGGAAAAGTTTCTCATTCTGCCAGTCCATTGATGT
Source organism: Flavobacteriaceae bacterium (assembly GCA_027066745.1). GTDB lineage: Bacteria > Bacteroidota > Bacteroidia > Flavobacteriales > Flavobacteriaceae > Aureibaculum. The sequence goes on along the minus strand of JAMONB010000207.1, from coordinate 1,768 downwards.
ATGCCCTCCACTCATTTGTGCAGCAAGTTTCATTCCTGTCGCTACAAAATCTTTAAGAGAAATTGAATCCTTATTAAAGTTACTTACCAATTCATTTTTGTTTTGGTAGAATTGTTTTTTATCTTTTTTAAAATAAGGGTTATAGTGTATTTCTTCTATAGATTTAATCATATAATCTATATCCTCTATTGCTTTACCCGTTGAGATATAGGTTTTGCTTTGGCTTAATCCAATTGATGTTATTAAAGAAAAAATAATACTTATTAATACTAATTTCATTGTTGCTGCATTCAAGGTTCTAACGCAACAAACGTTGCTTTTTTTTAGAGAGTCTAAGCTACAAATTTTAGTTCAGAATCCATTATTTCTTTAGGAGTTTTATAACCTATAATTTTTCTTTTTAGTATAATTCAGCAATTTTTTTTAGCCATTGTTGTGCCCTGTGCTTTCATAGAATGTTACTTGAATATTTTTTCAAGTTTTCTTTTTAAGTTATCAAACTCTAATTCATTTGAATTATCAGCTCCAGCATAACGTCCTTCAATAACACCTTGTTTATTAATTAAAATAAAACCTGGCAATGCTTTTACATTAAATGATTTAAAGATGTCATCTCCATTAGTATCATCTTTTCCTACGTAGATTTGACGCCAATTCGATAATTCGTGCTTTTCTAACGCTTTTTTCCAATTTTCAATATTAATGTCACTTGATAATCCAATTATTTCAAATCCTTTTGAATTATATGCATTGTATAGTTCTTTAAGTTTAGGTAAACCTTCAATACAAGGCACACACCATCCAGCCCAAAAATCAAGTAATACATACTTACCTTTGTAGGAGTCAAGTGTTAAAGAATTTCCATTACTATCAATAGTATTAATGATTGGTGCATTACTCCCTTTCATTGAGCCTTTTATTAATTTAATTTTCGCTAGGGCTTCATTAGCATATTTACTCTTTTGTATTTTTGGGCTAAGAGCATCGAAATATTTTGTACTCAATTCAAATGGGATTTTTCTACAATAAAAATTTAAATAATAGGAGCTTAAATAAGAATTTTGATGCTCAGTTATATAATTTAGTCTTAAGTCATCAATCTCCTTTCTTTTATTATAATAATCTCCTTTTAACTTTGTTAATTGTTTATCAATTTGATCTATGTTTTTATTCTTTTTACGTTGTGATAAAAGTTCTTTAATCTCAATGTTGATTGTCTTTAATTCTGAATAGAGCGGATAAACAAGTTTAGATACTTTTTCATATTCTTCTTGTGTGCCAGATCCAGTTATCTTGGCTTCTTTAAATTTGTCTTCAATTAATTTTATTGACATTTTATTCGACTCTATAAAAAAACTAACATAGTTAGGGTCACTTGTTCCTCTTTTTTTAATATTACCACTTAAAAATACAATTGTAGGGCCATTAATATACCCTTTAGTCCTAAACTGTCCATTTGAAACCGGAATTGTGTCTTTAATTTCTAAATTATCTATGTTTGAATATGTGAGAATTACTTGTTGGGTGTTAAATCCACTTAATTCCCCAGATAAGATAAACTCTTGAGAGTTCTTATTTTTTGAACAACTTAATAATAAGTTGCTTAAAACAATGGTAACTAATAATAGCTTAAATTTCATCTTCTTCATAATTTTAATCAGCATAGTGCACAACGGTTTAGGGTTATGATTTCGTTGCTGAAAATCCGCTAGGATTTTCGGACTAGAAATCAGGTTAAATATACAGAAAGTTTGTCGGACTTTCACTA
>JAMONB010000206.1 GCA_027066745.1 Flavobacteriaceae bacterium | reverse complement strand
GCTTCTTAACTACAATCCATATTTCAAATCATAAGCGACCAATAAGTCAACCATTTTACTGTAGCTTTTTAATCCATCTTTTTGTTGATTGGCTTTTAAATAATTGTCATAAAATAGCTTAAATATGGGTTCTAAATCATTTTGATATGACTCCCAAAAATCTTTTGATTCTTTAATGTTTTTTAATATTCCAAGAGGTATTTTTTTTATAATTTTTTTTGCAATTATAGAATCTCTATGATGAATAGTACCAATGGAATACCGTAATGCTGCTATATAACCAGAATAGTTAAAGTTTTTATCTGGACTTTTAGTAGCGGCTAAAAAGCCAATAAAATTAGCTTCACTTTCAGAAGCTATTCCTAGTTGATGAGCAACTTCATGGCAACTTATTGCAGGTAGTTTTATTTTTGGTACTTTACTATTTACGTGAGCCTCACCAGAAAGGGGATTTAAATATCCTGAAAAACCCATATAGCTTAAAGGTAAACTAAATAATGATTTCTTTAAGGATGCTTTTTTGTACTGATATTGTGGGTAATCATCTGCTAAAGCTTGATAAGCAAATTCCGTTTTTTTGAGAATCTCTGTTTTAGAATATGAAATAATTACTGCTATAGTGTCATTTTTTACCAACTGTAATTGTGACTGTTTTAACTTGTCTAATAAATGATGAGTCAATTGAGTCAATTCAAAAAGACTATATGACTTTTGTTCAAGTGCTAATGTTTTATATAATGAATTTCTGTGGTAATTCAAACCCCAGAGGAGGTGAAATAAAAAATAAAACACTGACAGGTAAGCCCCGAATTTAAAGAGTTGTTGTTTTGTGTTTTTGAAGTTGCTTTTTATCCATTTGTAGATGCCTACGCATAGGATGAACCCGATAAAGAAGTACAATACATCACCCATTGAAAAAGGAATCCATCCAAAAATAGTTCTAAAAATTTTTGAAATAAAAGGATAAATACCATTAGAATAATAGTGCTCAATTATATTTGGAAAATAGGAAATTACTTTTACTAAAAGTAATTGTATAACTAAAAAGAGGCTAAGTATTTGATATACGGATAGTTTCTTCATTGGTCAAAAATACTTAAAAAAATATAGAATTTCATTAAGTTTAAGTTATTAACATTTTTTAGACTTGTTAACAGAAAATGTGCAAATATAGTAGTTGATTAGAGCCTGTTTTATAGATTAAAAAATTACATTTGCTATATGAATAAACTCCAACCTGTAAGAACACAAAACACCAAAAAAGGCACTTTAATCAATCTTGAAAAAGGAAAGTTACCACCGCAAGCGGTTGATTTAGAGCAGGCTGTGTTAGGAGCAATGATGATTGATAAAAAAGGAGTTGATGATGTGATTGATATTTTACACCCTGATGCATTTTACAAACAATCACACCAATACATTTATGAAGCCATTTTTAGATTGTTTAATGAATCAGAGCCTATAGATTTATTGACAGTAACTAGTCAATTGAGAAAAGATGGTAAATTAGAGAATGTTGGTGGTGATTTTTATTTGGTGGGTTTGACACAAAAAGTGGCTTCTTCTGCACATATTGAGTTTCATGCTCGTATCATTATTCAAAAGTACATTCAAAGAAGATTGATTAGTATTTCTAGTGAAATTATTGATGAAGCTTATGATGAGACTTCTGATGTTTTCGATTTATTAGACTCTGCAGAAACAAAGCTTTTTGAAGTAACACAAGGAAATTTAAAGAAAAGTTCTGAGGCAGCTGAAGGATTGGTAAATCAAGCTTTAAAAAAGATTGAAGAAATTTCTAATAAAGAAGGAATGAGTGGAATTCCGTCTGGATTTACAAAATTAGATAATTTAACTTCAGGTTGGCAACCTTCAGATTTAGTGATTTTAGCAGCAAGACCTGGTATGGGTAAAACAGCTTTTGTAATGTCAATGGCAAAAAATATGGCAATTGATTTTGATATCCCAGTAGCCATATTTTCTTTAGAGATGTCTTCAGTACAATTAATTACAAGGATGATTTCTAGTGAAACAGGAATTTCATCTGGTAAATTAAGAAAAGGAGATTTGCAGCCACATGAATGGGAACAATTAAATGTAAAGGTGAAAAACTTATCTAAAGCCCCTATTTTTATTGATGATACTCCTTCATTGTCAATATTTGATTTACGTGCAAAAGCAAGGCGTTTGGCTTCGCAGCATGGCGTTAAAATTGTAATTATAGATTATTTGCAATTGATGACTGCAGCTTCGGCAGGTGGTAATAGAGAACAA
>JAMONB010000205.1 GCA_027066745.1 Flavobacteriaceae bacterium | reverse complement strand
ACCACCAATACACAGCCGTTTGATAAATTATTTCTTCAAATGAATTTTTAAATCCTTGATCTAAAGAACTATGCCATAAATCACCTACACCTAAATCTAAATTATCTAATTTAGATTTGTCAGGGTTTCCAAAATAAATTAATACCTCACCTGATTTTGTTGTATATTCCTTAAACTCTCTCATCTATAATATTTTTGAAAAATTTAATATTTCGGTTCCCTATAATTTCTTGCGAAAAATTATTTTCAATACATTTTCTAGCATTTTTCCCAAAAATACTATTCATCTCTTTATTTTCTAATAATTGTATAATTTTTGCAGCATACAGCTCATGATTTCTAGGATCTTCAATAAAACCCGTTTCTCCATCAATCATTAATTCTTTTGCCCAACCTATATTTGAAGTTACCAAAGCTTTTTCCATTGCCATAGCTTCTAACCAAGTCATAGGAAAGGCTTCTGCAAAGCTAGGTAATACAATTACATTAGCCTTAGCTATATACTCTTTTACTTGATTGTATGGAACATGTGAAATATAAGTAACATTATTTTTAGCTTTCGCTGACAGTTTACACTGAAATAATTCTAATGTTGATTTTTTTTTAAAAATATCTACTACATCTTTCCCTAACAAGGTTAAACTTGCTTTAGGGTTCTTTTTTACAACTTCATTAAAAATACCCGCTAACTCCAACACTCCTTTTTTTCTTATGATGGTTCCAAAATACAAGATTGAATTGGCTTCTACTTTTATAGAAGAAGCAGAAAAATTTGTACTATCAATCCCATTATGTATCACTTCTATTTTTTTTGAAAGACTAAATAGCTTCGTTGTTTTTTTTGCTGTAAATTCACTTACTGAAGTAATGAAATTTGCAGTTGTTAGTGCTTTTTTTTCAAACCAAAAATTTTTCTGCTTTTGTTTTCTACCTTCTAATGCACAAAAATAGGCATCTGTTCCATGCAACCTAATTAACAATGTACACTTAAACTTCATAAAAGCTGTAATACCTGTCCAATCCGGTGCTTCCAAAATTTCAATTTGATTGTTTGTAATTACTTTGTTTATATATTTTTGGAGGTGTTTTCTATATAAGTACCAACTAAAAACAGTATATTTTTTATATGCTATTTTGTGAATTGCAATTCCGCTATCCTTAAAAATTTCATTAGTTGCTGCTCCATACACAAAAACTGTAACATGATGCCCTTGTTTTACCAATACTACTGCTAAATTTTTAATGCTAGTACCTATCCCTGCAGAATGGGTTATTTTAGGATGTGGATATTCAGAAGTTAAAAAAGCTATGTGCATACAACTAATTTTAAATGATTAGCAACCATTATATCTAAGGTATAATTTTCTTTAATCTCAATACTTACATCTTTAGTTATTCCCAAATTTTCAGCTAATATACCTTGTATTATTTCTTTCAATTTAAAAATATCCTTAGGCTCAAAAATATATCCATTTATATTATTTTTAATAATTTCAGGATTGCCACCAACAGTTGTTGTTATTACTGGAACATTGCTTGCTAAACTTTCTAATATGGAAAGACTAAAACATTCCATATATGTAGGCTGTATTAAATAGTGATAATTGCCTAATAGTTCATTTATTCTTGGTGAACTTCCTTTGAAGTGAACAATTTGTTCTAGATTGTACTTTTTTTGGAGTGAAATTAAGTGTTGTTTATATTCTCCTTCTCCAAAAATATCAATTTCGAAATACTTATAGTATGCCCTATCAATGCTATGAATAGCTTCCAATAAATCTTGAATTCCTTTTGATTTTCGAAGGTGAGATACAACTATAAATTTTAGCGGCATTTGTAACCTGTTTAGTTGCTGCTTCTTGTAATCAGAAATGTCAATACCGTTATATACAACGGTTGTTTTTTTCTTAATGGTAATTCCGAAGTCATTAATAATACAATTTTTAGTGTAATGAGAAACTCCCACAAGTTTATCTACATAGTTACCGTACAACCATCCTTTTACCTTATTTTTTATCCGTTTTTTTAACGGAAATCCATCTAAAGGTCTTGGGTTGTGATCTACATTTATGATATAGGGATTCATTAATTGTTTTACAGCTTTAAAAAAAGGTGATATTGGCTGTAAAAAATGAGTAATAACAATTTGAAATGTCAATTTATTTTCTGTGCAATAACTTAAAAAGTAATGCTCTATATTTTTGTTATTTGCACTTTTGATATCCAGATTTTCGTAGAAGTCGAACGGTTCAACATTTTTAAAAAACCAGGTAACAATATAGCCCTGTTTTTTAAGCTCACTGTCAAAAGCCTTAAAAAACCTATCCATTCCTCCTATTCTATTGGGAAAGAGTATATATTCACAAATAATGGCTATATGTTTCATTTACTTTTTTTTTAGAAAATATTTTTTTAGAAAAGAATGGAATTTTATTTCTATAGTTTTAGTGTACATAATGCTTATTAAAATCATACATATTATAACTAGTATAGGAACTATATAGCTATGAGGGTAAAAATAACCAACGTAATTCTTTATAAATACACCCCCTATGTATTCAAGTATTAAATATAAGTAATATGAGGCAATACCTATCTGAGTAAGTATCTTGTTTTTAAAAACCCAGAATGCTTGAGGTCTAAAAACTAAGAAACTAAATAATAAAAACATTGCCGAGTATATAATAAGATCAGTGATATTCATGTTTTTGTTTAGTAACGCAAACAAAAATAATAAAAGAACAATGTTTAGATACTTATATTTAACTTTTTCGTATAACATATAAAAAATAGCTCCCGACAGAAAAAGGGGAAGGAATTTTATTAGATTAAAGAGATTGAAAAATTTCTTGACATACGTGATTTTATGCAAATTAATAATCTGTAAAATATTTAAGATTGTAATTAAGAGAATACTTACAATTATAATATTTTTTTTAAAATTCTTTTCATTAAAAAAGTATACACTTCCTACAAGTATATAAAATTGTATTTCAGGCCACAGGCTCCAATACGAGTAATTTAAATAGTTAAAATGGTTTTTTAAACCAAACAGCCAGTTATATAGGTTTGGAGGAAGAAATGTAATGCTTGTTAAGAGATTCCTGATATGATGTGATTTTGGGAAGATATTTTGTAAGTCAAAGGTTACAATTAAGACAAAGGTGGCTAAAGAAGCTATTAGCATAGAAGGGAAAAGGCGAATAAATCTTTTTTTTAAAAAGATAATTAAATCTTTGCTAGCTAACGTATAACAAATTACAAAGCCACTTATCATGAAAAAAAACATAACACCCTTGTACCCATAATGAAAAAAATCACCACCAAAATAAGGAAAGTTTGCATCATTCCATCTGTAAAAATAATAATCTAAAACAACAGCCAAAATAGCAATTGCTCTAAATCCATCCAGCACATCAATTCTATTTCTATTTTTCAAAGTTTTATTACGTTATTTGAAATGATTGTTAGTTCTCAAAATTTCTACAATTCTACTACTTGTTCCCTTTAAAGGTTTTCCTATTTGTAATTTAATGAGTGCTTTTTGGTACTTGTTTTTGGCTTTAGGATTTTTTATAGCTTCTTCTATTTGCAACTCTAATTCCATTTCATTTTTCGCTATAGAAACAGCTTTACTATCGATAACTTTTTTATAGTGATCAAAATTTAAAAAACGCTGATCATCATATAAGTCATTTTGTTTATTTCCAAATACGGTATTTATAACAGGTTTTTCAAAAAGCATAAAGTCTAAGCTCATTGTAGAGCACATATTAATATTCAAATCTGAAAATTTTAAAAGAGCTTTCAAATCAGTCATATCTTTAGTAGTTGGTACGCGTTGAGACCAAGATTCTATATGGTCATTTCGTGTTAAATTCCATTTAGGAATGTTCCACCTTATTTTAGGATATGCTTGCTTTAAAGCATTAAATCTCTTACCATCTTCTGCTGGAGATGTTCTTATAAGTAGTTGAAGATTTAAATCACTTCGTTTTTGGATAAAATGCATAATTGATTGTATGTGTACACCATCATTAGCTCCTATATCTGCATCTGCACAACTATAGCAAATTAGCTTTTTAGATAAATCAAGTTTAAATTTTTTGAAAAATGCAGCCTTATCTACATGATACTTATCTAGTACATACGGCTCAAACTGAGGTGTTCCTACAACAAATACACACTCTTTTTTTGTAGAAGGATAAAAGTATAAGAGTTCTTTTTTCATTAAATCACTCCATACAAAATAGGTGTTAAAAGGCCCCATCATTCTTCCTTTTGAAGCCAAATTGTCCCAACTAAAAATAAAAGCACTCGTTCGAATTTTTAACCTTTTGGCAGCATATAGTATAGGTGCTACATATGGTGGTCTTTGATGTGTGAAAAATAAGATATCGGGATTGGTTGCTTTTAACAGTCTCTTATAGGTATTTGTTTTTTTTGAAAAGGAAAAAGATAAAAATTGTAAATATTCGTAGATGGAAATACACTTTTCACTATTACAAACACTAGTGATTTTATATATTATTTTTGTCAAAATACTTCTTATAGAATTTATTTTAGGATATCCTCTTCTTAAATTATCGTTTATACCATAAAAATTTTTATGCAGGCTCATATGAGCGGTTTCTTTTAATTTTCGAAATACCCAGGTTATTTTGCTTTCAACAAATATATCTAGCTCTTCTATAACCACCTTTTCAGGAATTAACTTCAAATTGTATCCGCTTATAGGCAATCCAGAATATATAACTACACTATCAAATTTGGTACAGGCTTCTGTCAAGAAATTACTCAGAATAAAATTTCTATACCCAACACCATCAGTAATTACAATTCCTAATTTTCGATTCATCTGATTATTCATTGTTTAAAAAAGCATTGCAAAATTTACCCATTGCCAAATATGCATACTAGATTCGTTGTCTCCTGTGAGATAGTTATTCCATTCTAATAGTAAAGCATCCATATCAAACCAGTTGGAATAGGTAGAATTGTTCATGTTTTTGAGCTGTAAACTTACAAATTCTTTCAATTCTTTAGATAGCCATTCTCTTTGTGGTGTTTGTAAGGCACGTTTAGGTGCATATGTGATGGTATCATCTAAATAGTTGGCTACAATTTCTCTCAATAAATACTTTTGAGTGCCATTGCTAATTTTATATTCAATAGGTTGAGCAAATGCGAATTCAACAAGTCTGTAGTCTAAAAAAGGCTCTCTCAATTCGGTACTTTCCGCCATTGAAATACGGTCGTTAAAACGAAGTGCTCTAGGTATTTTAGTAAAAAACAAGTCTCGGTATTGCATGTTTAGCAATTCACTTTCAAATGGTTTAGGATAAATAGGTTTTTGAGCAAATTGCAATAGATAATGACTCAATACATTTTTTTTAAAAGGTGACTTGGATACTCCTTGAATGACATGCTTGCCTTTAGAAGTGTAATAATCGTATCCTGCCCATTGTTCATCCATTCCTTGTCCGTCTAAAAGAACGGTAACTCCATTTTTTTTCGCTGTATTAAAAATTTTAGCATATGCAATGGTAGGAATACCGCCATAGGGCTCGTCTTGAATTTCGCTTATTTTTTCCGCTAATGCTTCTACTTCATTAGCCTGTAATAATACTTTGTGAAGAGGATATTTTGTTTTTGATATCAAATTTTCAACCCACGGTAGTTCGTCGTAATTCTCATTATTTGTATAAAAAGTAAATGCTTGAATATTTTTATCTTTTTGCGTACGTTTTACAAATGCAAGTAAAACAGAACTATCCAATCCGCCGCTTACATTAAATCCTACAGGAACATCAGCTCTAAATCGAAGCTTTATGCTATCTTCAAGTAGGTTCTTATATGCATTCTTTACTTCTTCTTTTGTGTTGTATAATTGATACTTTTTTAGTCCATTTTCAAAAAAATACCATTTAGATATGGTCAATTCATGTTTTTTATATGAAAGATAATGTCCTCCAGGAAGCTGCTTGATATTTTCCCAAAATGTTTCGTCAGGCATACCGTAGCTACCATAACAAAAATAATTAGCCCAAACTTTTTTATTAGGCTTTCGCTCTATGCCGGCAGCAATTAAGGCTTTAATTTCAGAAGAAAAATAAAGCGTATTGTTTTTAATAGTGTAATAAAAAGGTTTTACACCAAATCGGTCTTTGGCAGCAAATAAATGCGCTGTTTTTGTATCCCAAATAGCGAAAGAAAACATTCCGTTTAATTTCTCAAGGCAAGATTTTCCCCACGTGATATATGCTGCAAGTAAGACTTCTGTATCAGAATTGGTATAAAAATGATAGTCGTTTTTTAATTGTTGTTTAAGCTCTAGATAATTGTAAATTTCACCATTAAATGAAATTATAAAACGTTTACAATTGGAAATAAAGGGTTGGTTAGATTTTTCTGATAAATCTATGATAGATAACCTATTATGCCCTATAAAGATGTTTTTAAGAAGTGTTTTTCCTGTAAAATCTGGACCTCGATGTTTTTGTACAGAGAGCATATTATCTAGTACATGCTCTTGCAAATTATCCCCAATAATTCCGGCTATTCCACACATTTACAATCCAAGTTTTACAAGTAGTTTTTCAGCTTTTTCCCAATCTTCAAGTGTATCTATATTCACGTGTGTATCCTTAGTAGCTTCAATATATCCAATAGTATTTCCGTAGAGCGATTGCTTTTCTAAAACAATGTTTGCTTTGGTTAAATAAACACTACCATCTCTATAATAAGCTTTAGGTAATTCTTGTCGTCTCGATATAATTGCATCCTCACCGGTACTTATATGTAATAAATCGTTTTTATCAGGTTCAAATACCCAATGCGGATTGTATTTATGAGGAACCGGAAGTACTGAAATTAAAGAGTCTACTTTTGTTTGAATAAACTTTTTTATAGCATCATCTATAAATATTCCCGTTCTAAACGGATTGGTAGGTTGTAACAAGCAAACAGCATCAAATGCAATGCCTTTTTCTTTAAAGAATTGTAAGGCATGTATAACTGTTAAAATGGAAGGACTTTTATCTGTAGCCATTTCTTTTGGACGTGTAAAAGGAGCTTTTGCTCCGTATTTACGAGTAGTATCAATAATCTCAGAATCATCAGAACTTACAATTACTTCTGTTAGAAGTTTTGCTGATTTTGCGGCGTTTATGGTATAAGCAATTAGAGGTTTATTACCTAAAAGCTTAATGTTTTTTTCAGGAACACCTTTTGAGCCTCCACGTGCCGGTATAATTCCAAGAATACGCATTTAGTAAGTAATTGTTTTATGAAAATTTAAAGGTATTTCAGCGAGTACATTGGCAATAGCTTCTCCGGCATTTCCATTTCCATAAATATGCTCAGACTTTATATTGTTTTGTGCCATTCTATTTTTAATAGCCGCTAAAATTTCATTTTTATTGTACGAAACATCTATTACATTTGCGCCTCTTTGTCTTTTAGTTTGACGTGTACCTATGTTAACCGTAGGTACACCCAAGTATGCACATTCACGTATACCAACACTAGAATTTCCTACCAAGCATTTTGAGTTAATAAGTAACTTTAAAAAGTCGTTGGGTTCCATATTTTTAAAGAAGTGGATATTTTTAGGCTTGTGTAGCTCTCTGTATGTTCTTATTCCTCCTGAAGTGCCATCAGATCCAGCATCAACATTCGGCCAAAACCAAAAGGTTGGAATCCCTAGTTCTGAAATGGCATCTAGTGTACTGGTAATGTCTTTTTTAGCTTGTGTATACTCTGTTGTAACAGGATGTTGCATAACAACTAAATAACCTTCTTCCTTCCATTTTATATCATCTCCTACACCTCCATATTTTTTTATGGGATCAAAATTTAAAGTAGGTTCTTTTAATACTTCTTTAGCCAAATCTATTGAAGGACATCCAGTATTAATCACTGTGCCTGGACTTTCTCCTAACCTAATAACTCGTTCTCTGGCACTTTCTGAAGCTACCAAATGAATGTCTGCCAATTTTGTATTGGCATGGCGTACTTTTTCATCAATATTTCCGGTTACTTCACCTCCTTGAATATGAACTAAAGGAATGTTTTGATAGGAAGCAGCAATAGATGTTGCAATAGTTTCAAACCTATCAGCAATGGTAACAACAGCATCTGGTTGAAGTTTATAAAAAACATTTGAAAGCTCCATAACTCCTATTCCTGTTGTTTTCGCCATGGCTGTAGGGTTTTCGCCTTCTAGCACCATAAAAACTTTTTCATGTACAGTAAATCCATCTTTTTCAATATAATCTACGGCATTTCCATAGCGCTCTAAAAGTGCTGCACCGGCAACAACCAATTGTAGTTCTAAACCATTATGAGCTTGTATTGCTTTTAAAGCCGATTTTACACGACTATATGAAGGTCTCGCAGTTATAACTACACAAATTTTTCGTTTAGGCATACGTTTATTTTATGAAGTTTTAAAAGTAAGGAATATTTAACAAGAGAAAAAGGGATTTCATGAAGATTTTATTAGGTTCTGCCTTCTTGAACTTGTTTCATTAGCTATGCTTCATTTTATAATCGTGAGATTCAGAGTCAAGCTGAGAATGACGAATTAATTTATTCTAAATCCTCTGTATTTAAAAAATCCCATTGTTTTAAATCGTTGGTTAATTTTCTACCTATAACTTCCTGAAAATGAATAGCATCAATTCCGTAACCTTTAGGCTTTTTAGCTTCTAAATCATCAAATGTTATAGTATGTCCAGTTTTTAAATCTTTATTAACAGCCAATGATTTTTCAAATATATTTTTCAAGTCTTTAAACGACGAATTGTTGTTTTTATCTATAGGAAATTGTAGCGCCAACTCAATGTTTTTTACGGCTTTTACCAACCGAGTTGTTTCTGCCATTGTAAGTGAAGATTTTGCATCAGGTCCATTTGATTCTTTATCAAAAACCACGTGAAACTCTAACAGTTCTGCTCCTAAGGCAGTTGCAGCAATACAAGCTTCTATAGTTGATGAATGGTCAGAAAAGCCAACAGGAACTTTGTACCGTTTTTTTAATTGCTGAATAACATTTAATCCGTATTGTTTAGGTGTTGTTGGGTATGCTGTAGTACATTGCAGCAGTGAAAAATTAACATTTCGATGTTTTAAAAATTGAACTGTTTTATCCAATTCAGAAAAAGAACTCATTCCTGAAGAAATAATCATTGGTTTTCCTGTTTGTGCAATTTTTTCTAGTAATAAAAAATTGGTTACCTCTCCTGAGCCAACTTTATAGGTTTTCACCCCTACTTTTTCTAATAAATCTACAGCCGTATTGCTAAAAGGAGAACTCATGAATTCCAAATTAACGTCATCACAATGTCGTTTTAAAGCTTTCCATTCTTCTAACGTAAACTCCATACGTTTCCAATAATCAAAGCGTAACTTATCATTTGAAAATCGGACTCTAAAAGGCTCATACATACTGCTTTCAGCTTCAGCAATATGTGTTTGGAATTTTATAGCATCAACACCTGTTTTAGAAACGGCATCAATGTACTTATGTGCTATTTTTAAGTTTCCATCATGAGCTTGCGCTATTTCGGCAATTATTTTCATACAATTATATTTTTTTAACAACTATGCCATAACTCATTCCTTTAGATTTTATATTTTTCCGCTCAAGAATTTTCTCGAATAAATATTTAACACCATCTTTAAAAGAAGAGATTTTTCTAGTACAATAAGTTGTATCAACAATAGCATAATCTATTATTTCAAAACCACACTCTTTTAAAAAGTGTTTAACAATATGTTCCCATGGTGTAAACACATGGTATTCCTTTAAATGCTTTTCTTGAAAAGCGTAAAGAGTCCCTTTTAGAAATAAGTTAATAATGTTTTTACTAGATTGTGGATTAGGTGTAGTAAGTATTATAAAACCTCCTTTTTCTATATGGCTAGAAATATTTTTAAGTGATAACAACGGATTAGGAAGATGTTCTAATACTTCTAAGAAAATTGCTACACCTGCATTTTCTGCTGTATTTGGCGCAGGGTTATTTAAATCCCAAATAATAGACCACTCCATTTTTTTAACATAATCAAAAGGTTGCCACTTTGCCCCTAGTTCACTTACCTTAGTTTGCATATG
>JAMONB010000204.1 GCA_027066745.1 Flavobacteriaceae bacterium | reverse complement strand
TTTTATTTCACCTTTATTACATTTCATTGCTAAATTCCACCAACTTTTATTTTCTTTTAATACTCCGCTTCCACCTTGTAAAATCCAAGAAGGATCATTAATTTTAATTAATTCCGAATTGGTTTTACCTTAACATCTAAAATAAAAAAAGTGGAAAGTGATTTAAAATGCTTATATTTAAGGAAATAAAACAAAAAAAACAAAACAATAATAAATCACTTTCCGGATGAAAAATACAACAAAATTCTCAATTGGCAAAATAAAAAACGTAAAACACTCATTTACAGCTAAAAAGATAACCGGTTATGCGGGTTTGAGTTTAGTAGCCAAATACATCAATAAAAAAGGACTGGTAAAAGAATGGGAAAAATTATTTCCAACCTCCCAACATAATGCAACCAAATTCTCCACCACGCAAGTTCTCTTGGCCTTTGTTTTCGGTTTTATGAGCGGGATTAATCGTATTTCCCGCATTTCCCGGTTTACCGAAGATGATTTGGTCAAAGCATTATTGCAACTTCCCACCCGTCTTAACAAGGACACACTTAGCACCCGTTTGAAACGTATGGGCAAAAAAGGTGCGGAAAAGCTTCGTGGGTTTCACCTCTCATTTAACAACAGATTGCTCAAAAAAAGTGGTTTGACAAGTATTACCCTTGATGCCGATTCTACTTATTTGATTACTTACGGCAATCAGGAAGGCGCCGAAAAAAGCTACAACCCTTACAAACGGGGACTGAAAACCTATCATCCGCTTTTGGTGTTTTTGTCGGAACTTAAACTTCTCCACCACACTCGTTTCCGTAAGGGTTCAACCTATACTTCCGTGGGTATCATTGAATTGTTGAAAGAAATTAAGGCCGGTTTACCCCAACAAGTCAAAAAGGTATTTTTCAGAGCCGACAGTGGATTTTTCTCGATGGAAACCATTCATTTCATAGAAAGCATACCGGGATGGACCTATTTAATCAAATTCAGGGCAAAGAATTTGAAAAATAAATTAGCACAACAAGATTGGCAACCCATTGAAGGAAAGGAAAATATGTGGCAATGTGCCTTTCACTACACCTTCACTCAAAACAAGGGAACAATAATTATTAAAGCCGTTCGCACCTTAGTGGAAATGAAGGAAATGGAATTTATGGGAGAAAAACAATTAGTTCCGGTTTACGAATATGCGGCTTATGCAAGCAATTTGGATTCAGACCCTTATGAATTACACAAAAAATATACGCAACGTGCCATAAGCGAGACTTGGATTGAACAGGTAAAATCTCAACTAATGGCCGGAAAGACCTTGACCAATCAATTTGCCGCCAATGATATTTTGTGGCAACTGAGTGTTTGGGCATATAATATTTCGGTAATGATGCGTTGGGGTGTAAAGAGATTTTGGAAATGGGAACACAACACTTTTCTCTACAGGCTTATTCAAGTGGCGGGAAAAGTGATTAAATCCGGCCGGCAAAGGTATGTGAATATGTCTCGCTATTATCTGTATAAGGATGATTGGTTGGAATTAGAAAGTTCACTTTAGCTAAAAATTGTAAAATCTGACAGTTTGTCCTTCAATAAAAATTGAAGGCGGGAGAAATACGGCCAAAAATCAAGAAAAAGTTAAAAAAGCCCCATTTTTTTTCAGCTAAACAAAATTTAAGAGCCAGTAATCGTTGAAAAGTACATTTTTCGGAAAATTAATATCGGAATTCAATTCAAAATTATAGGTTGAAGTTAGAAAATTCTGATTGAAAAAGTCAATTTAGAAATTTAGGTAATATCTGAAAAAGAGAAAATAAAAGGAAAATATGAAAAAATAAAAACACAATACGAAATATATACAACTTCTGATGTATTTAAAAAAACAATAAAACTAATTGAGAAATATTTTAATTATTTCGATTTTACATTAAAATTAAATAAGTTAAAACAACAAAATCGAAAAGAAATTCCTTTTTCATTTGATATAATTGATAATAATGGACAAAGAAGAGATTTCAAAGAAGGTATTTCAGACGGCGAAAGACAAGTATTTTCCTTATGTTTCTTTTTTGCTTATTTGGATATTCAAGGTGAAAAAGACAAAAAAATATTAATCCTTGATGATCCTATTACTAGCTTGAGTAATAATAACATTTACAACCTTGTAAAATTAATTCAGGAAGAACAAATACAATTTTCCCAAACTTTTATTTTTACGCATCATACCACATTTTTTAATTACTTAAAACGAAAATTTAAAAGAGAAAAGAATAAAAACTTATATTATTTAATTAGAAATAA
>JAMONB010000203.1 GCA_027066745.1 Flavobacteriaceae bacterium | reverse complement strand
TTCAACCCAAAAGATAATCCACTTCCTAAGCCTTCTTGAGTTTGAGAATCAAACATATTAAAACCTAAAGAAGTAGTTCCATTTGTATCACCACCATCATGTTTTATTGCATTGTAACCAAATCTACCAAACTTAGCTTCTATTGTCCATTTGCCTCCAATAAAATAATCGATCCCTGGTTCAATATTAAAACCATATCCTGTAAAGTTTTCATTAATAAGTAATGGAACATTTGCCTCTGCAAAAAGAAAGAACTTGTCAGATATTCCAAAATATTTTCTTACAAGTGGTTTTACAATAATAATATCTAAAGCATCAGCATTACCAACCTTTGTTGAAGTGTAACCTAAAGCCCCACCAACGGTTACTGTAGGAGCAATAAACACTCCAACTGCTGGCAATATCGTAAATGACTGTGTGTCTGTCGCTTCACTATCAGTATAACTCGCTGCTGCTAAGCCCCACCAAGCTCCTTTAAAGCCATTATTGGTTTCTTTAGTGCTTTCTTTAGTGCTTTCTTGAGAATAAGAATTTGTAAATGACAATAGAGCTACAGCTACTAAAATAATAATATTTTTACTCACAGAATATTTATTCATTTTAATGAGTATTTGATTTTTCTTTGAAAAGTTCATGATTTTTATTTTAATTAATATTAATTTATGATACAATATTAAACACATATACAGTATAAAAAACTGACTTTTATCATGTTATATTAAAGAAGAATTTAGCATTCAAATTTAAAATTATTACCTTTACATTTATAACACCTTCTCATCTAATGGAAATTCCAGAAATACCTAACTTAATACATTATGCCATTCCGTTTTTTGTTATTGCTTTAATAATAGAAGTGTACATTAATGCTAAAAAAAAAGCAACTATTTATGAGACTAAAGATGCCATTACTTCTATTACTATGGGTTTAATTGGAAATGTTTTTATAGGATTGCTTTCAAAAGCACTTGTATTTACAATATTCTATTATATCTATTCAAACTTTAGACTATTTACTTTTCCCTTTGCATGGTGGACTTGGGTTATCATTTTATTTGCAGAAGATTTTAGTTATTATTGGTTTCATAGAACCAGCCATAAAAGCCGTTTTTTTTGGGCTTCTCATGTCGTTCATCATTCTTCTCAGTATTATAATCTAAGTACTGCTCTTCGGCAAACGTGGACAGGTGGTTTTTATGGATTTATTTTTTGGCTCTGGTTACCATTACTTGGTTTTCATCCTGTAATGATATTAGCACAAATGGCTATTAACCTGATTTATCAATATTGGATACATACAGAACTGATAAAAAAAATGCCAAATTGGTTTGAGTATATCTTTAATACACCATCTCATCATAGAGTACATCACGCCACAAACCCACAATATTTAGATAGGAATCATGCAGGTATATTTATTATTTGGGATAAATTATTTGGCACCTATGAACCCGAAGCTGAAAAACCCATTTACGGGTTGGTTAGTAACATTAACTCTTTTAACCCACTTTATGTAGCCTTTCACGAATGGATAGCTTTATTTAAAGATGTATTTATAACCAAAACCTCATTGCGTAATCGAATTAAATATCTTTTCAAACCACCTGGTTGGAAACATGATGGTACAGGTATTTTATCTGAAGATATTAGAAAATCTAATCAGTAGTAAGTAATTATAGAATACTAAATATTTCTTAAAAAGTGACTTTTTTAAATTTCACAATCAAATAATATGTATTTTAGACAAAAATTTTAAAACTCTAAAAACAAAATTTATGAAGAAATTAGTAGTATTAGTCGTCTTTGGTTTATTCTTTGTTAACTTTTCAAATGCACAAAGTACTGAAGCCGTTGCAGAAGAAGTAAAAACAGAAGTAGCTTCAAGTGATGTGGTTTACCAATGCCCTATGGATTGTGAACATGGAAAAACATACAAAGAAGCAGGAAAATGCTCTGTTTGTAATATGAATTTAAAAGCTAAAAGCGGAGAAAAAGCTTGTTGCAAAGGTAAAGACAAAGCAGAATGTAAGAAGAACAAAGCAGAATGTAAAGGCAAAAAAGATGGAAAAGCTTGTTGTAAAGGTAAAGGTAAGTCTGAATGTAAAGGCAAAAAAAAATAACCAACTAAACCCTTTAAAAAAAATTAAGACCATTCACCAAAAGTGAATGGTCTTTTTATGTAATACCAATTTTAAATATTTGATGTCGCAAAACAGAATCGCTATTGTTTTTTGAAAGATTGAGGCAAAATATTTTAGCATAGCTATGCGATAAACAAAATCAATA
>JAMONB010000202.1 GCA_027066745.1 Flavobacteriaceae bacterium | reverse complement strand
CTTATCTGCTGTAACCAAGTCCAATTCGGTTGCTATTTTTCGGACTTCTGGTTTGGTCAATTCACCAATAGGAAACAATGTTTTAGACAATTGTTCTTGTGATAATTGACATAAAAAATAAGATTGATCTTTATTAACATCAACACCAGCCAACAATTGATAAATTTCTTTATCTTCTTTTTGAAGGATTCCTTTTCTGCAATAATGACCCGTAGCCACAAAATCTGCACCTAAATCAATTGCAATTTTTAAAAATACATCAAATTTAATTTCACGATTGCATAATACATCTGGGTTTGGAGTTCTTCCCAATTCATATTCACGAAACATATAATCTACAATCCTTTCTTTATATTGTTCACTTAAATCGACCACTTGAAAAGGAATTCCTAATTTTTCTGCAACCAACATGGCATCATTACTATCTTCTAACCACGGACATTCATTAGAGATGGTAACAGAATCATCGTGCCAATTTTTCATAAATAGTCCAATAACCTCATAACCTTGCTTTTTTAATAAATATGCAGCAACACTAGAATCTACACCTCCAGAAAGACCAACTATAACTCGTTTCATTTTTTATCATTATTCTTTTGCAAAGGTAACAAAACGAAAATGAGAATTTAGCACCATAAACAAAAAAAGCCATAGAAATGAATCTATGGCTTTTCAAAATTGTACTGATAAAATATTATTTTTTACTTGTTTTCTTCTTGAAAGGTCTTTTTGCTTTTTGCTTATTTGGTTGTTCCGTACTTATCAATTCTCCATCAACATAGTTTTCCCAGACACCAACCTTTTTATCATTTTTAAATTCCCCTTTAGTTGTCAATTCTCCAGACTTTCTATTATAATAGACAACTTTACCATTCAACTTACCATCTTTATAATGAAAATGCTGATACAAATGACCTTTAATTGAATATTTTCGATAAACACTATCAAGTTTTCCATTTCTATAATAAGCAACTTCTGTAGGCTTTCCTGATTTATAAAATGTTTTATAATCACCATCTAATTTACCAGAAAGGTAGTTTTCTTCAGACATAATTGTTTTACCATCTTCATGATAAAATTTCCATTTACCTATTCTAGCTTTACCTGCCATCTTTCCACTACTTTGTAATAGTCCTTTATTGTCATAAAAACTAACTTGTGCCGTTGAACCACTAGTCCCAAAGTCTTTAACCACGATAGGAAACTCAGACTGTGCTGCTGAATAATATTTAAAAACACCTGCTTCCTTTCCATGATTGAAAGTGCCTTGATATCTTATTCTCTTATTTGCATAGTATTTTTTCCAAATACCTTGCCTCTTTCCATTTTCATCTAGTTTATTGATATTATTTTGTGAAAACGAAAAATTAAAGCTCAATAGTACTATAATTAAAAAAATCAGGGTTGATGTAATTTTCTTCATAATTCTATAAAAGTTAATAGTTATTACGTTACAAATAATATTCCAAAAATTATCTAACGTATGCCTAAAACGATAAAAACAGCAATAAATTATAGGTATCTAAAATATTTTAATATAAAAAAAGCTAATCATTTATAATATATCTGATTTTTTTCAGTTAAAATACATCAGGAAGAGAATGCAACATAAAAAATTTAAGTACAAATTTTAATTCTTAAATGAAGTTAGCCATATGGACGTAGTAAAAAATATGAACAAATATTCTTTAATTAAAGAATTGAATGTTATACCTAGTATTAATAGAGAAAGTGTAAAACAACTTTCAAAGT
The DNA here is from genome assembly GCA_027066745.1 of Flavobacteriaceae bacterium. Lineage (GTDB taxonomy): Bacteria > Bacteroidota > Bacteroidia > Flavobacteriales > Flavobacteriaceae > Aureibaculum. The sequence continues at coordinate 36,924 of JAMONB010000202.1, read as the reverse complement.
TGATTCTTAATGATCAACATCTATTTAAATCTCTTGTTGAAATTGCCTTTGATTATGACAATGAAATTTCTTTAAAAGCAATTATTACTTTAGAGATTGTTGTAGAACAACGCTTAGATTGGATAGCCTACAATTTATCTTATTTCACAAAAAATATTGCAGCACTTAAAGATGAAAATGCGATAAGATCAGCTTCTAAAATATGTAATTTAATCGCTCAAGATTATACTTCTAAATTTGATTCTGCTGTTAAATTAATCATAACTCACGAACAATTATCAGAAATTATTGAGACTTGTTTTGACTGGTTACTAAAAGATTATAAAGCCTCAATAAAAACTCAATCTATGGAAGCTTTATACCATATTGGAAAAAAAATTAGTTGGATTCATTATGAAGTTCGATTAATTTTAGAAAAAAATTCAACAAATCAGAGTACCAATTACATTTCAAAAGCCAATAAAGTACTAGAAATGATTTCTAAAACCAGCATGGCTTAGAAAACTGTACAATCTCTTTTCTGTTCGTTAGTTTTCATTTATTTTTACAGTCTAAATCAAAATGAATGAATTTAAATGAATTGAATGCTATCTCTCCTATTGATGGTAGGTATAGAAACAAGACTTTAGCATTAGCACCATTTTTCTCAGAAGAAGCACTTATAAAATATCGAGTACAAGTAGAAATTGAATATTTTATTGCCTTATGTGAACTTCCATTACCTCAACTGGAATCTTTTGATAAAAATTTGTATAAAAAACTAAGAGCTATTTACATCTCTTTTTCTACAAAAGATGCTCAACAGATAAAAGATATTGAAAAAATCACCAATCATGATGTAAAAGCAGTTGAGTATTTTATCAAAGAAAAATTTGATACTTTAGCTTTACAAGACTACAAAGAATTCATTCATTTCGGATTGACCTCTCAAGACATCAATAATACTGCAGTTCCACTTTCAATAAACGAAGCTTTTGATGTTGTATATTATCCTAATTTGGCAAAACTAATTGAAAAATTAAGAGCTTTAGCCAATGAATGGTCTGACATTTCAATGCTAGCAAGAACACATGGACAACCAGCTTCACCAACGAGATTAGGTAAAGAAATTATGGTATTTGTAGAACGCATTGAACAACAAGTAAAACAACTACAAAACATCCCTTACGCTGCAAAATTTGGAGGTGCAACAGGTAATTTTAATGCTCATAAAGTAGCCTATCCAACTATTGACTGGAAAGGATTTGGCAAAAATTTCGTTGAGAAAATTTTAGGATTACATCATTCTTTTCCAACCACACAAATTGAACATTACGACCATCTAGCAGGTATCTTTGATGCTTTAAAACGTATCAATACAATCATTATTGATTTTGATAGAGATATTTGGACCTATGTTTCTATGAATTATTTTAAACAAAAAATTAAAAAAGGTGAAGTGGGTTCATCGGCAATGCCACATAAAGTTAATCCGATTGATTTTGAAAATTCTGAAGGTAATTTAGGATTGGCAAATGCCATTTTTGAACATTTATCAGCAAAACTCCCCATTTCAAGATTACAAAGAGATTTGACAGATTCTACTGTGTTGCGTAATGTTGGTGTACCTCTTGCACATACTATTATTGGTTTCACGTCTACCTTAAAAGGATTGAACAAATTATTATTAAACAAAGAGAAATTTGCTGAAGATTTAGAAAACAATTGGGCAGTTGTTGCTGAAGCCATTCAAACTATTTTACGTAGAGAGAATTATCCAAATCCGTATGAAGCTTTAAAAGGATTGACCAGAACAAATACAACTATCAATCAAAAGACTATGGCTGATTTTATTGACAGCTTAGATGTTGATACATCTATAAAATTAGAATTAAAAGCAATTACACCAAGTAACTATACCGGAATTTAATGAAATATTTACTAACACTATTGGTTTTATTCATCATTTCCTGCAAAGAAAACACAGGAGATATTAATCAGTTTAGAACAGGTACTTTTAATACTTTTTTAGAAGGTACTGATATCACTTCTATAGCTGTAAGAAATGATAGCATACAAATAGAAACCTATAACAATCATATCGATTCTTTTTCGATTAAATGGAAATCTAATTTTGAATATGTTTTACAAAAAATAAATCCAGAAACAGCATTAGACAGTATACCTTTTCATGTGAGAATAACAGGATTTAAAAATAATTCGTATACTTTTAAGGCCTCCTATAAAGGTTCAAATTTTAAACAAAAAGGAAGAGCTAAAAAACAGTAACCCTCCAGAAGAAGAAGTAAATAACGTAATTAAAATATTATTACCTAATTATAGGTTATTTTTGTAATGTGAATATATCTGATACATCAAAGGGTTATTTATTGACATTAGTTGCCGTAATTTCGGTTTCTAATGTATATATTTTCAGTAAAGCAGCTTTAAAAGAAGTCAGTTTGCCTCAATTTGGTATGTATTGGTTTGCATTTGGTCTTTTATGGATTTTACTTTTTGCATATTATAGAAAAGCATTTTCGTTACTTAAAGACCTTACAAAAAAAGAATATTTAATTTTAGGAGCCTTAGGAATATTTGAAGTCGTAGGTACTTATTTTTTCTTTAAGGCTATTTTTACAATTCCTAATCCGACTATCGTCTCTTTTATTGGTAATTTAGGTCCTGCTTTTGTAATTATTTTAAGTGTAATTATTTTAAGTGAGCGGTTTAATAAATTAGAACTATTAGGTGTCATTTTTGCGATGCTAGGTGCTTTTATTATCAGTTATAAGAGTAAAGCAGGCATCAATGAAATGTTTATAGATGGAGCACAGTTTGTTTTACTTTCTAGTCTGTTAGGAGCAGTTAATATGGTAATTATAAAAAAAAATATTAAAAAAATAACACCTATTATCCTTGTTATAAATAGAACAAGTTTTTTATTAATATTTTCAGTTATTGCTATGTTGGTGGTACAAGAATCTTTTATAGTTCCAAAAGTAGCATTAAAAAGTATTTTCATAGGCTCAATTTTAGGCCCTTTTTTAACAGTGATTGCTGGTTATTTAGCTTTACAGTATATCCCATTATCACGAAAAGCTATAATAGGGAGTACAAAAGGTATATTTGTACTTATAGGTTCATACCTTTATTTTGGGAAATTTCCAGAAACTATTGCTTTAATTGGTGGTTTGATTACTATTATTGGTATTTTATTAATTACTTTTGGAAAAATAAAATTGCATAAGTCTAAATACATAAAATGACAATTTAACTAAAAACAATAAAATGGCAGGTGGTTTTTTTGCATTACTAGATGATATTGCTGTATTGATGGATGATGTTGCCGTTATGGGTAAGGTTGCTACAAAAAAAACTGCAGGTATTCTTGGTGATGATTTGGCTGTAAATGCTGATAAAGCTTCAGGATTTGTTTCTTCACGTGAAATACCAGTATTATGGGCAATCACAAAAGGATCATTTATTAATAAATTAATTATTTTACCTATTGCTTTTTTACTTAGTGCCTATGCTCCTATTGTTATTACGATAATACTGATGTTGGGTGGAGTATATTTGGCTTACGAAGGGGCAGAAAAAATATACGAATATTTTGTACCACATAAACATGATGAAATTGAAGAGGAAGACAAAGCACAATCTGAAGAGGAAATTTTAGTACTTGAAAAAGAGAAAGTTAAATCAGCCATTCTAACCGATTTTATCTTATCTGTAGAAATTGTAATCATTGCATTGGGTACCGTTTTAGAAAAAGCCATTATGACACAAATTATGGTTGTATCATTTGTTGCTATCATTGCAACCATAGGTGTTTATGGTATTGTAGCTCTTATTGTACGTATGGACGATTTAGGTTATAAAATGATAGAACAAAGTAAAAGTAAAAAAAGTATATCATATAAAATAGGTACTTTTTTAGTTCTTGCTTTACCTAAAGTTATTAAAGCTTTATCTTTTATTGGCACCATTGCTTTATTATTAGTCGCAGGCGGATTATTTATTCATAATATTGAGTTTTTACACACTCTATTACATGGAATTCCTTCTCTAATTTCAGAATTTTTTGTAGGTTTAGCCGTTGGTTTCATTGCTTTATTAATGATGAATATTGGCAAAAAATTATGGAAACCTAAAATACATAACCTTTAAATCTTTGTTTTTAAAATCTTTTAATCCGTAAAAAATAAAATATCTTTACTAACATTATAAAATAACATTTCATGAATTTCAAACTCAATTTCATTCTCTCTAGTCTTGTGTTTTTATTATTTTTTTCTTGTAAGAGCACAAGTCAAGTTGTTAAAAAATCTATTGTACCTAGTATCTATACCAATATTCATGTAGATGAAGAAGGTAAACTGTATTTAGAAAAAGACGGCAAAAAAATATATGAAACAATTTCTAATCCTGATTATACACTAAGTAACATGAAAGGAAACCCGAAAGGCACCGCAAAAGGTATTGCTTTTGATTTTGGAATCCCTGACTTTGAAGGCACATTATATTTCGGATTCATCCCTTTCAAAGATTCAAAACATGCGTTGCCTGTATATTTTAAAAGACCTTCAACCATTAGTAAAGGAAAAACAAACCTTAATATTAAACAATTAGCTGGGGCTTACGATATGATTGATTGGGAGGATAATAAAAAAGGTACATTGGGCTATAGAGTAGTCAATAATAAAGGAGCAATTCTCTATGATGGTATCGTTTCTTTTAATGCTACTGAAAATGGTTTTGAAGTTGCTAATGGTGTTATTGAAGGGCCATTTGTTAATTTATTAAAATCAGATGGTGTAACTATTTCTCTTGAAACTAACGTTATAGCTACTGCAAAAATCTCTGTAGACAGTAAGGAATATAGTTCTGTAAACAGTAAGCATCATGAAATACAAATTGCAGACTTAGAAGCTGATACTGAATACCCATACTCAATAACTGTTGGTAATAATACTCAAAATTACAGTTTTAAAACAGCTCATAAACTCGGGGCAAGAAAACCATTTACTTTTGCTTATGCTAGCGATTCTAGAAACGGAAAAGGAGGTGGTGAACGTAATGTATATGGTGCCAATTTTTACATCATGAAAAAAATTATGGCATTGGCAACACATGAAAATATCAAATTTCTACAATTTTCAGGTGATTTAATTAATGGATATTTATCAAATATTGATGAAATGAACTTACAGTATGCCAATTGGAAAAGAGCTATTGAGCCTTTTGCTCATTATTTCCCTGTATATGTTTCTATGGGTAATCATGAAGCTTTAAATCGAGTTTTTAAAGGCGAAAAAGAAAAATATGGCACTTCTGTGGATAGATTTCCGTTTGAAACAGAATCTGCAGAAGTTATTTTTGCAAATAATTTTGTGAACCCAACAAATGGACCAATTAGTGAGGATGGTGCAACTTATGATCCTAACAAAAAAGAAATAGACTTTCCTCCATATAAAGAAAATGTATTCTATTACACCTATGATAATGTAGCCGTTGTTGTAATGAATTCCAACTATTTATATGCTCCGTCAACAAGACAAATTCCTCTAACCAGTGGAGGTTTACATGCCTATATTATGGATCAACAATTTTCTTGGGTAAGTGAAACCATTTCAAAATTAGAAAATGATCCCACAATTGACCATATTTTCATTACAGAACACACTCCATTTTTTCCGAATGGAGGTCATGTCAGTGATGATATGTGGTATAACGGCAACAACACTCCAAGGTCATGGGTTGCTGGTAAAGGCCTAGAGAAAGGCATCATTGAAAGAAGAGACCAATTGCTAGATTTATTTGTCAATAAAAGTAAAAAGGTCATTGCTATTTTAACTGGTGATGAACATAATTATGCGAAAACAGAAATAGGCCCAGAAACCAATATTTATCCTGAAAATTACAAACCAGAAAAGATAAAATTAAACAGAACCATTTACCAAATAAATAATGGTGCTGCGGGTGCCCCCTATTATGCACAAGAAAAAACACCTTGGTCAGAAAAAGCAACAGGTTTTACCACACAAAATGCTTTAGTGTTATTTCATGTCAATGCCAAAACTATAGAAGTAGAAGTTATAAACCCTGACACTCTAGAAAAATTTGATGGTTACAAACTCCGATAAATCTATTGAAATTATAATTTGGGTACTTAAAGTTGGTGTTTTTGGCATCTTCTTAGGGCATGGAAGTTATGCCATTCAGGTACATCCACCATGGATTCATTTTTTAGAATTTAGTGGATTTTCTAAAGAAATTGCTATTAAAATCATGCCCTTTATTGGATACTTAGATATTTTAGTTGCAATTTCTGTACTCATAAAACCTTTACGAATTGTTCTTATTTGGGCCGTATTCTGGACATTTCTAACGGCATTGATACGACCTATCGCTGGTGGATCTATTGTAGATTTTATAGAACGTTCTGGAAATTGGACAACTCCACTCGCTTTGTACTTATTACTAAAATGGAAGGATAAATAGTATTCTTCGAATCATATAAAAATGTCATTCATAATTTATTGAGGAACGAGAGTTGTACTTCTTATTATGTATTCGTATTCATAACGAAAATCGGCTATTGTCAAGCGTTCTGAGCTAAACCAATACCTTCAACATTACATTGCTCTTAGCTACCGTCTCTTCCCACTCTTTTTTAGGATGACTGTCAATTGTGATACCTCCACCTACATAAATTACGATTGATGATGTTAATACTTGCATACATCGTAAGTTGACAAATAAACTTGAAGTACCATCTATATTCATTTCGCCCAAAAAGCCTGTATAAAACTCACGACTGTAGTGCTCATTATCAAGAATAAATACTTTGGCCTCCTGCTGAGGAAAACCACAAACAGCAGGTGTAGGATGCAATAGTTTTATAAGATTTTTCAATGAAAATTGCTGAGATAAATTTCCAGAAATGTTTGTACACAAATGCACCAAACTACCTGCTTTGATGGTTTTCACATCAGAAACAGTAACATTATTCTTTAATTTTTCTACAATATAATCGGTTACAAATTGCTGTTCTAGTTTTTCTTTGTCTTGCCAAATCACCTTTAAACTTCCACTATACAATTGTGTGCCAGCCAATGCCATAGTCGAAAATTTATCACCTTTCACCCTTAATAATGTTTCTGGAGTCGCTCCCATCCAAAGTCCGACTTTAGGATGAAACCACACATAAACCATTGCGTTCTTATAGGCAGAAAGTAATTTTTTAAAAGTTACCAAAAGTTCAAAATCCGATCGCTCTAATTGTAATTTTCTTGACAAAACCACTTTTTTATTCTTTGTAGTTTTTAAAAAATAAATTCCTTTTTGAATCAAGTCTATATGGTTCTTTTTTTCTTGTTCAGTAACTGAACTAAAACTATCTTTTGGTGGTGTAACCACCAAATCATCTTCCTGAAAATGACTTGTAAACACCTCAGATTCTTCCACAGGAAATAAGACTGCTGACTTAACATCATCAAAAGGAGCAAATACAAAACCTGACTCTTTATACGTATCAGTATAATAAATTTTATCGTTTTTTTGAAAAAAACCTTTGATTTGATCTTCTTGAGGATGCCGATAAACAGTAAAAGGTAAACTCCCTTTTAAAGCTTTCGTTATCTTATTAAAAATAGTCACAACTTAAGATTTTGATAATACGATAACAGTTAACTTACAAATTGAAATCAGCTTATCTTGTTCATCAACAATTCTAATTTCCCACAATTGCGTTGTTCTACCTTTGTGGATTGGTTTTGCTGATGCAGTAACTATACCTTTTCTTACTCCTCTAACATGATTTGCAGTAATCTCTAAACCTCGTATTTCTTGTTTATTAGTATCTATAGAAAAATGGGCCGCTGTACTGCCAACACTTTCTGCCAATGCAACAGAAGCTCCACCATGCAACAAACCTGCAGGTTGATGTACTTTCTCATTCACTGGCATGGTAGCCTCTAAATAATCTTTATCAAGATCTGTATAAATGATCCCTAAGGTTTCCATTAAGGTATTTTTAGTACGACTATTTAACTTTTTTAAGATTTCTTCTTTGTTCATCTTTGAAATTCAGTTTGTGGTAAAAGTAAGCAAATAATTAACTGTAAATACATAACTTTGCCGAAGAATTATTCAGTTATATGATTTATAAAATAAGATTGATATTAGATACCAAAGAAGATGTTTTTAGAGACATAGCTATTGGTTATAATGGCACTTTAGAAAATTTACATAATGCCATTACCAATGCTTTTGGTTTTGATGGTACAGAAATGGCTGCATTTTATTTGACGGATAATGAATGGAATCAAGGTGAAGAGATTCCGTTATTTGACATGAGTGAAACTGGAGAATCTATGTCAATGCAAAATTTTACAATTAAAGATGTGCTCCCCGAAGAAAAGAATAAATTAATCTATGTTTATGATTTCTTATCAATGTGGACTTTTTATGTAGAACTGATGGCTATTGAAGAAAATACAAATCAAATTGAATTGCCAAGTCTATTGTTTTCTGTGGGTTCAGTACCTGATGAAGCTCCAGAAAAAGAATTTACGAGTGAACGTATTGATGATGATGGCTACAATTCTTTTGATAATTATGACGACCTTGACTTTGATAATTTTGATGAGTTAATGAATTGAGCCTATACATAGAAAAGCTTTACAACTCACAGCTTAGTTATTTAATCAGCTATAGTTACAAAAAACAAGTTCTTTTTGTTACGAAATTGATAATTACTCGTCTTATACATATATTAACCAAACAATCTATTCTTGGAAACAATTTTATCCCTTAAAAATTTAGATAAAAAATACGGAGCTGTACATGCAGTAAACAATCTTTCTTTTGACATTCAAAAAGGAAATGTTTACGGTATTCTAGGACCAAACGGAAGCGGAAAATCTACCACTTTAGGCATTATTTTAAATGTAGTCAATAAAACTTCTGGAGAATTCAGTTGGTTTAATGGTGCTATTTCTACGCATGAAGCTTTAAAGAAAGTAGGAGCAATTATTGAGCGTCCAAATTTTTATCCGTATATGACCGCAAGTCAAAATTTAAAATTGATTTGTAAAATAAAAGAAGTGTCTTATGATAATATTGATGAGAAATTAAAAGCGGTCAATCTATATGAACGTAAAAATGACAAGTTTAAAACCTTCTCTTTAGGAATGAAACAACGGCTTGCCATTGCTTCTGCTCTATTGAACAATCCTGAAATTTTAATTTTAGACGAGCCAACTAATGGTCTAGATCCTCAAGGAATTCATGAAATTAGAAAAATTATTAAAGAGATTGCTGCAAATGGCACTACAGTTTTACTCGCATCTCATTTATTAGATGAAGTTGAAAAAGTATGTACACATGTTGTAATTATCCGTCAAGGTGTAAAACTTTATTCTGGTAGGGTTGATGAAATGACAGCCTCTAAAGGGCTATTTGAATTAAATACTGAAAGTCAAACAGACAAGCTGATAGAACTACTTAAAAAACATCCTGCAATAGGCTCTGTAAAACAAGAAGAAGATAAGCTGATTGCAAAACTTCAAGAGGAATTGACCGCAACAGATTTGAATGCCTATTTATTTAAAAACAATATTACACTCTCTCATTTGGTAAAACGTATGCCAAGTTTAGAGCAGCAGTTTTTAACCTTAACCAACAATAATTAATCATATGCTACGTCTTTTAAATATAGAGTTTCACAAACTAAAACACAATAGAGCTAGTAAGGTATTGATTGGTATTTATTTTGTGCTACTCACCTCTATTGCTTTGATTGCCGCTATAAAATTTGATGTCGGCTTTTTTAAGTTCCATTTGGCTGAGCAAGGTATTTTTAACTTTCCATACATCTGGCACTTCAACACGTATATGGCGTCTATTTTTAAGTTCTTTTTACTCTTAGTTATTGTATCTATGATGGCTAATGAATATAGTAATAAAACCTTAAAGCAAAATTTGATTGACGGATTGAGTAAAAAAGAATTCATTCTATCAAAGTTTTATACTGTTTTGGTATTTGCAGCTATCTCTACACTATTTGTGTTTATTGTTTCTTTAATTTTAGGGCTAATTTATTCAAATTATAACGAGGTTGGTATCATTTTTTCTGATTTAGATTACCTACTTGCCTTTTTTGTAAAACTAACCTTGTTTTTCTCTTTCGGCTTATTTATGGGTATTTTGGTAAAGCGTTCTGCTTTTGCAGTTGGTGGTATTTTAATTTGGTTTTTTGTAGAAAGCCTTTTTAAAGGGTTTTTATATTGGAATTTTAATAAAAATTTATTTTCTTCATCAGATTCTGTAAATAAAAATTCTTTAGTCACAGATTCTGTAGATAATATCATGCAATTTTTACCAATGGAATCAATGTCTAATTTGATAAAGCAACCATTTACTCGAATTAAAGAAGTACAGGCTGCAGGAAAATATATTGGTAAAGACTTTACTCAACATATTGGTGTGCACTGGTATGAAATTGCAATCGCTCTTGTTTGGACTTTTATTTTTATTTATTTATCGTATAGATTATTACAACGAAGAGATTTGTAGCTAGCACAAAATAAAATGAACATAGTCTTAAAGTCAGTACTGACTTGCCCAGAATGCAGGCATAAAAAAGAAGAAGAAATGCCAACAAATGCTTGCCATTTTTTCTATGAATGTAAAAATTGTAAAGTCATTTTAAAACCTAATAATGGTGATTGTTGTGTATATTGCTCATTCGGAACTATACCCTGTCCATCTATACAGAAGAATAAGAACTGTGGAGACACCAATCATTGTTGAGAATAAAAAAATAACATCTAAAATGAACTGTTCTTCTAAAGAACACATATTTGTTTAAAGTCTTGTGATGACTTGAAAAATAAATATTTTTATCATCATAAAATACTACAATTGGTAATTTGCTACAAACTCTTTGACCAATAAACTCACAGATTTTTCAGCTGTTTTAGCAGCCAATTGTACAGCTTCATGTGAAACTGATTCTACCTGCCCCTCTAACCCTAAATCAGTAATCACAGAAATACCTAAACAATTCATATTCATATGTTTTGCTACAATAACTTCTGGCACAGTACTCATCCCTACAGTGTCTGCACCCATGGTTTTGACCATTACATATTCTGCTGGAGTTTCAAAAGTAGGCCCTTGTAAAGCCAAATAAACCCCTTCTTGAAGATTAATTTTATGTTTCTGAGCTATTGCTTTAAATTGAGTAATCATCTGTAAATTATACGGTTCATGCATATCAACAAAACGAACACCAAAACGTTCATCATTTGTTCCTCGTAGAGGGTGCTCATGCATCATATTAATATGGTCAGTAATTACCATAACATCTCCTACTTTAAATTTAGAATTTACACCGCCAGAGGCATTAGATACAATTAAATTTTCTATCCCTAAAAATTTAAATACTCGAATAGGAAAAGTCAATTCTTGCATAGACCACCCTTCATAATAATGAAAACGTCCTTGAAGAGCCACTACTTTCTTTCCAGCTAATGTTCCGTAAATTAAATTTCCAGTATGTCCTTGTACAGTAGAAATAGGAAAATTAGGAATCTCAGCATAAGGAATGCTTTTTTCTATATCAATAATTTGCGACAAACGCCCCAAACCAGTACCTAACACTATTGCAAAATCAGGATTTACAAACCCTTTCTCTTTTAAAAAACTAACTGTTTCTTGAACTTTGTTCCACATAATTATTTATTAATTTATCAAAATCTTTTTTATGATCTATAAAACTTGTTTCTATTGGTAAATAGTAGATCTCTTCATCAACAGCCTTAAAACTTCTTATATAATCTTTTTCTGTAGTTAAAATAATTTTTTTATCAGAATCAAGCTCGTCAAAAGATGTTTTAATTTTAAGCAAATCTTTTTTAGAGAAATTATGATGATCAGAAAATTTTAAATGTTGAAAATCAAACTGTTGTTCTTTTAAAAAATCTACTAAAGGCCTGGTATTAGCAATACCTGTTACGAGAATTATTTTATAAGATGACAGTTTCTTAAAGTCTATAGTACCCTTTTTACTAATAACTGTATCTCCATATTTTATCGTTGAAAAAAATACGGTTTGATGATGTTCTACGTGCAACTTTTTAGTGATTTCAAATTGTTCTTCTTCTGATAAATATATAGGGCATTTCGTAACAACAATCAATTGAGCTCTACTAGCTCCTTCTACCCTTTCTCTTAAATTACCAGTGGGTAACATTTTATCGTCAACGTACAAATCATTATAAGAGGTCAATAAAATAGTAAATCCTGCTTCTACTTTTCTATGCTGAAAGGCATCATCTAATAAAATGACTTCAGGCTTGTCTAACAAATTTAATAGTTGTTTAATTCCTTTAACTCTATCTGTATCAACAGCAACAATTGTAGTTGCAAATTTCTGATAATATTGTAAAGGTTCGTCTCCTATATCACTAACTGTACTGGTCTCGTTTGCTATAATAAACCCTTTAGTATTACGTTTATATCCTCTACTAAGAATTGCTATTTTATAAGTATCTTGTAAAAGTCTGACTAGATATTCTACTTGTGGTGTTTTACCTGTACCACCAACACTTAAATTGCCAACCACTATGATTGGTATTGTAAAACTGGTCGATTTTAGAATACCTTTATTGTAAAATACATTTCTAGCAGTTGTAACACCTCCATACAATACAGAAAATGGGTACAAAATTTTTCGTATTAAACTCATCTTGCGAAAGTACAAAATAGTAATTAGTGTATTTTAATTAATAATTTATATTATCAACTATTTCTAATCCATAACCTATAATACCCACACGTTTTTTAATTTGAGTATCATTTGATATCAATCTTAATTTAGAGATACTTATATCATGTAGTATTTGAGCTCCAATTCCAAAATCTTTAGTATCTAAATTTATTTTAGGTACTTGCTTTTGATTTACTTCTTGTAAATCTTTAATTGCATGTAATCTATTGATTAAATTAAATGACTGATTTTCTTGATTGATAAACACGATAGCACCTTTACCAGCATCATTAATAATTTTAAATACTTTACTAAAACTATCATCAGCTTTACTGGTTAAAAGTCTGATTATATCGTTATTAATTAAAGTAGAATTGACCCTAACTAAAACAGGTTCATCAACACCCCAACTTCCTTTAGTCAGTGCTATATGTACTTGATTATTTGTTGTTTGTTTATAAGCTCTTAATCTAAAATCTCCAAAGCGTGTTTTCAAAGGAAAGTCTTCTACTTTTTCAATCAATGAGTCATGCAACATTCTATAAGCCACCAAGTCTTCAATAGATATTATTTTTAAGTCAAATTTTTTGGCTACTTTCATCAATTCAGGAAACCTAGCCATAGAACCATCTTCATTCAAAATTTCAACTAAAATTCCTGCGGGTTTAAAGCCTGCCAGTCTAGCTAAATCTACAGCAGCTTCTGTATGACCTGTTCTTCTTAAGACTCCTCCACTTTTTGCTCTTAAAGGAAAAATATGTCCTGGTCTACCTAAATCATGAGATTTGGTTGAATTATCAACTAAAGCTTTTATCGTTTTTGCTCTATCATGAACAGAAATACCTGTAGTACAGCCTTTTCCAATCAAATCTACTGAAACCGTAAATTGAGTTTGATGTAAAACAGTATTATCTTGAACCATCATCTCTAAACTCAACTCTTCACATCTACTACCAACAATTGGGGCACAAATAAGGCCTCTACCATGTAATGACATAAAATTAATCATTTCTGGAGTTACCATTTCTGCTGCAGCGATAAAATCGCCTTCATTCTCTCGATCTTCGTCATCTACAACGATAACCACTTTTCCTTTTTTAATTTCAGCAATTGCTTCTTTAATTGTATTGAGTCGAGTTGTATTTAATTCTTTTGAAATCATTTTTATATTGCTTTTTTCTCTTTATAATTAAAAATACGTTTGAAAAACTTTGACATTGGCTGTAAAAATGTGTCTAAATTGAAAATACCCTTATCCTTAGTCGCTCTAATCATTAAAAAAATACCTAAAGGAAATAATATTATTGTTGCTAACCAACCTCCAAATATTGCTGTTATTGCACCTGATTCTGCCATCTTTTTACCAAAGGTAGAAATGAAAAAGTAAATTACAAAAATTGTAATTGCCATTACCATTGGAAATCCGAATCCTCCTTTACGTATAATTGACCCTAAAGGAGCTCCTATAAAAAACAAAACTAAACATGCAATAGAAAATGCTAAACGCTTGTGATATTCGGTATCATAAACATTAATCATTTTTTGTTTGTTTTTTAACACACGACTGAAATTTTTAATGTCAGCTAATGACGATTCTATCAAACCTACTGCACTATTTAGAGTCTGTTTTTTACCTTCGTCATCAAAATTTTCTAACACATTTGAATTGATAGTACTATAATCTGTTGAATCTTTTTTAGCTGTATTTATACCAGCTCTTATTAAAAAATTTTCAGCTTTTATTGCTACAAAATCATCATAGGGTATTTTTAATGAATCTGAATAGTAAGTTAGTTGACTTAAACTTAACATTTCTCTATCTTGTGTATAGTCTTTCGTATTTGTATTACTCAAATCAGAGACATCAATATTAATAATATACTCTTTAAATTTAGCCTTGGTACTTTGCATTTTTTGTTTATCACCATAGGTTCTTTTTTTCTCTGGCAATTCTTCGTAGTGATAACCATTTTTTAAAATTAAGGTCATATATCTACTTCCTTTTTCTGTTGTAATTTCTCCCTTTTCTGCAGTAATTACTTTTACATTTGCTTGTCTTTTTTTTAAATCATAATATATTAAAACATCTTTTAGTAAATTTTCATCTTCACCATATTTTTCAGCAAACTTAATACTGTACCCAGGTATTTCAGAATTAAATGTTCCTGGCATTAAAGCCAATGCTGGTTGTGTTTTTTTAATCTCGTTTAGCATATTTTTAAACTTAAATGCTGCTCTTGGAAAAGCATAATTTAAAAATAAAAAATTCAATGCACTCAATAATAACATCAATAATATTAAAGGCCTAACAAATCGTTGTAAAGAAATTCCAGCAGATTTTATGGCCGCAAATTCATAATTTTCTGACATGGTACCCAATGCCATTATTGAAGATAGTAATATGGCAATAGGTAATGCTAATGGTACTTGCATTTGTGCTATATATCCTAAAAATTGTAAAATATGACTAATGCCAATACCTTTTCCAGCAATTTTATCAAACTGTAACCATAGTACTTGCATAACAAGTACAAACAAGATGATAAAAAATGTAGCTAAAAAAGGGATTAAAAAGCTTTTTAGTATATATCTATTTAAGATTTTCACTTCACAAAAGTAAAGCTTAATTTGTTAATGAAAGTTTAAAATTTAGAATAAAAAAAACTTAAAAACGAACTTTTACTAAAGCAAAGCCATAAGAAGTATTACACTTGTTTCATTTTGAACTAAAAACACAAAAATATCTCAAAAAGTTGAAGTGTAACACCAATTTAAATTTACGACATCACAAATTTAAATTGGTATAATAGGAAACTCCAAGACCTTTGGCCATCAAAATGGCTACAAAAAGATGTGACAAAGCCTAATGGTTTTTTTCAAATAAAAAATTTCTTGAAACCAACTATCCCAGAGGCAAGCCGGGCACAAGCTTTGACCTTAGTGTCCGAAATTTGGTGTTTTACCTCACTCGAGACTGCCTTTCTGCAGTTTCGACCTCTTCTTAGGAGAGGTGAATCGGAAACCTCGAGACCTTCTTCCGCCGAAATGGCTACATGAAGGCGTGACAGAGCCTAAAGGAATTCTTTTCAATTAAAGTTTATTGATAATATATCCTTCTCTTTTATACTTGGCTTCATCAAAAACAAATAAAGTACTTGAGATAGGTTGATCAGTTTTAAATTTAGTAATTGTTAAAGTAGTAACGGTACTGTTATCTCCTGTTTCTATTAATTTAAAAATGTGATTTGTTTTCACATCGACACCTAACAAAATACTATTAATTTCAGAATTACTATCAATAGGTACTAATTTTACATATTGAATTTTTCTACCATTCATGTTTTGTAAAATATCCCATTTATAATTAAATCCTTTTTTATAAAAAGAAAAGAATTTTGATGGTGTTATTGTCCCTTCTTCATTATCTTCAGCATCAGAAATATTAACCTCTTCATCTTCTGTAATAATAGTATATGTTTTTTTTCCATCAAACAACTGATTAATTCCTAGAAAGTTAACATTATATAAATCTCCTTTCATTGTTGCATTTCCTCTAGTCTCTTGATGTACATTTTCTTGAGTATTATCTAAATTAGATTTAAACTCTACATAAATATTCTTATAATTACTCATCTTATTAGATACAGCATCTAACAATACCTTTGCTTTTGCATCACTTTGTGCAAACGAGACTGTACTTGTAAAAACCACTAAACATATAATTACTAATTTTTTCATTCTTTTAAATTATTTATTCGTTATTTAATAATTGCTCTAAAGCCAATATATCTGCTACTAAAACTTGTCTTGCTTTACTACCTTCAAAGTGTCCGACAACACCAGCAGCTTCTAATTGATCTATAATTCTACCTGCTCTATTGTATCCTAATTTTAATTTTCTTTGCAATAACGAGGCAGAACCTTGTTGTGCATTTACGATAACATGAGCAGCATCTAAAAATAGTTCATCTCTATCATCAATATCTATAGCAATACCTGTGCCATTTTTTTCTTCTCCAACATATTCTGGAAGCATATAAGCACTTGCATAGGCACGTTGAGAGCCAATAAAATCGGTAATTCTATCTACTTCAGGAGTATCTACAAAAGCACATTGCAATCTAGTAACGGCATTACCTGTTGAAATTAACATGTCACCTTTCCCAATCAATTGATCTGCTCCTGGGCCATCTAATATGGTTCTTGAATCAATTTTAGAAGTCACTCTAAAAGCTATCCTTGCAGGAAAATTAGCTTTAATGATACCCGTTATTACATTTACTGACGGTCGCTGAGTTGCTACAATTAAATGTATCCCTATCGCTCTTGCCAACTGAGCCAAACGGGCAATTGGTGTTTCAACTTCTTTACCCGCAGTCATAATTAAATCAGCAAATTCATCAATCACCAAAACTAAATAAGGTAAAAATTTATGTCCGTTTTCAGGGTTTAGTTTTCTTGCCTTAAATTTTTCATTATACTCTTTTATATTTCTAACATATGCATCTTTAAGTAAATCATACCGATTATCCATTTCTATACATAAGGAATTTAAGGTATTGATAACCTTAGTAGTATCTGTAATGATGGCATCATCACTATCAGGTAATTTCGCTAAGTAATGTCTTTCAATTTTATTAAAGAGTGTCAATTCTACTTTTTTAGGATCAACCAATACAAATTTCACTTCGGCAGGATGCTTTTTATATAATAAAGAGGTCAGTACCGCATTTAAACCTACAGATTTACCTTGACCTGTTGCTCCTGCCATCAATAGGTGAGGCATTTTAGCCAAATCAATTACATAAGTTTCATTAGAAATGGTTTTACCTAATGCCAAAGGCAACTCCATTTTTGAACTTTGAAATTTTTGTGTTGACAATACCGACTTCATTGAAACGATAGTTGAATTTTTATTTGGTACTTCAATACCAATAGTACCTTTACCCGGAATTGGAGCAATAATACGGATACCTAAAGCTGCTAAAGACAAGGCGATATCATCTTCTAAATTTTTAATTTTAGAAATTCTCACCCCTTTATCGGGTACAATTTCATATAAGGTTACGGTAGGTCCAATGGTAGCTTTGATACTTGCTATGCCTATTTTATAATTACTTAAGGTATCTACAATTCTATCTTTATTGGCTTCTAATTCTGCTTTATCAATCGTAATATTTTCATTACCATATTCCTTTAATAAATCTAGTGTAGGGAACTTAAACTCAGATAGTTCTAGCGTAGGGTCAAATTCTCCAAAATCATCAACCAGCTTGTTAGATAGGTTTTCTAACAGATGATCTTCTTCAAAAGTTTTTTCAACTTCAATGGTAACTTCTTCTTGTTTTGGCGTTTCAACAACTAACTCAGATTTTACTACTTCTTTTTTTAAATCTTCTTTAGTTTCTTTTTTAATGCTCGTTATTTTTTTCTCCTCTTCTTTAACTTCAAGATTTAGTTCTAATTCTGAACTTGGTTTTTCATGTACAGTTTCAGCAATATAACCATCATCTGTAACGTCATCAATACCAGCTTCGATACTGCTTTTTTCTTTTCTTTCAGGAATTATTTTTTTTAAAGATTCTGGTGTGATTTTAAATTTTGATATTAAATAAGCCAATAACGTAAAGAGTAAAATTAAAAATATTCCTGTTTTACCAATATAATCATTTAAATAATCATTCAACTCAAAACCAACAACACCTGAAAACAAGGCTTTATTAGTTACAAAAAAACCAATAGCTAATGACACCCAGACCATAGTAATCACACCCCAAAACCAAGCCTTACGCATAGCCTTAAATGAGATGTTAAACAAGATATATAACCCAGAAAAGAATAATAAAATAGGAATAATAAATGCTGCCAATCCAAAACCTTTATAAATAAAAAAGTGACTGATATATGCCCCTACTTTTCCTAATAAATTTTTTGCATCAACCAATCTATCGGCAAATAAATGCAACTGACTCTGGTCAGATTTCCAAACCAATAAAAAAGAAGCAAAAGAAACCAGTAAAAAAATACTAAATAGCACTAAAAAAATACCAAAAACTAGATGTGTTTGCTTGTTTTTAAAAAAAACGACTATCTTATTTTTTTTCTTAACTTTAACTGTAGACTTTCTCTTTTTTGCCATTCTAATGGATTCCTTTTCGGATAAATTTTGAGTTATAAATTTAGAAACCTCATTGTTTCAAAAGTTATCTCTCGCAAAAATACATAAATTTATACTAAATAAATTTCTTAAAACGAACTATCTCCGAGCAAAGTTAAAAGTATATTTTACCTATAAAATATTAATTGAATAAAAAAATATTCACCATACTTCACCTAATTTTTTCAAAAAAATTGATATCTCTAAATAAGGTGTGTGATTGAAAAACCAAAGCCCAAGATTTAAACAACTTTTTATACTAAGAAAATTTTGGAAGATAAATAATCATCCCAATGATAATAGCAATAACAGCTGCAAAAGTAGCTGCTCCTGCTGAAATATCCTTAATAAAACCTATTCGTTCATGGTATTCAGGATGAATAAAATCAGATAATTTTTCAATCCCTGTATTTAAAGATTCAGCAACAAGAACCATTCCTATGGCTAGTAATTGAAACATCCATTCAATAGCAGAAATGTCCATAACAAAACCTAAAACGACAACAAGTATTCCTATAGAAAATTGCACCATAATACTATGCTCTGTTGTAAGCAACAACCAAACTCCTTTTATGGCAAACTTTAAGCTTTTAACCCTACCTATAAAAAAACTATCATTTGGATCTTTCATCTAAATTCTATTGGTCTAATAAAGCTGCTAAAGCTGCTTTATAATTTGGCTCATCAACAATTTCTGGCACTTGTTCTGTATAAATAACTTTACCTGATTCATCTAAAACAACAACTGCTCTAGAATGTAAATTTGCTAAAGGACCATTTACAATTTCCAAACCATAACTTTTACCAAAATCACCAGAAGCAAAGTCTGATAAATTAATGACATTCTCTATACCTTCTGCACCACAAAAACGAGCTTGAGCAAAAGGCAAATCTCTCGAAATACATAATACTTTAGTATTCTTTAACTCAGCAGCCTCTTTATTGAACTGCCTTACAGAAGCGGCACAAGTGCCAGTATCTATACTTGGAAAGATGTTTAAAACCACTTTTTCACCTTTAAAATCTGATAAGGTAGCTTTAGATAGGTCATTTTTAACCAAATTGAAACCTGGGGCTTGACTGCCTATTTCTGGTAATTCACCTATGGTATTTATAGCGTTTCCTTTTAATGTAATTGTTGCCATTGTATGTCTGTTTTTTTGTTCTTCAAAAATACGTTAAATTTTTGAAATTATATTCTTTAGATTAATTAGATGTTACACACTCTCTTTTAACAAAACATTTACATTATTTTCTTTACTTTTGCAAGAACTCAAATTGAACCCGCTTTTCGGCATTAAATTTGATGTAATTCGACTATGCATTTAAAACAACTTATACAACCCTTATTATTCTTATTCTTTTCTGTAGGGAGCCACTCAGTATTATTCTCTCAAGTTGACTCAACTACAACAGAACTGTTGCTATCTGACAATAGAAAAAAAGTAACTACAGTAGATTTTGCTTTGTTAGACACGACACAACAAACATCAGAATTTAGTTTTAAAAAGAAACCATATTTACTAGGTTTCAAACCTAAGGTAGGTGATTATTTTAATCCGCCAAGTAAAAACAAAACTAAGAGTTCTAATTTTATGACAGGTTCTGGTAAAAACGAAAATGATGATGAATCTGATGTTTTGGTCAAAAAATATTTTAATGGTAAAGATGTAAGTAATGTACAATTATCAAGCGACTATACTTTAGGTACACTTTACAGCACTTCTAAATCGGTAAGAATAGAAGTAAGAGACCATAGTCTAATAGATGGTGATAGAATTAGAGTGTATTTGAATGAAAAAATGCTTGCTTCTACAATAACGCTTAAAGGCTTATATTATATCATACATATTGATTTGCTAAAAGGATACAATCGTGTTGATATTGAAGCGTTAAACGAAGGTTATTCAGGTCCTAACACTGCAGAAATAAGAATATTTGACGAAAATGGAGTACTTCTTTCTGAACAAGAATGGAACATTAGGATTGGCGAAATAACTACACTTGGAGTGGTTAGAAATTAATTGTAATTTATCTTTTACTCTTGACTTTATTACCAAAAAAATTTAGCTTCGTTTATCACTAGGTATAAATCATTAAAACGGTTTTATATCTTTACGTCACAAGCAAAAAACTAATCATAACCTCTAATAATCATTCTTAAAAAATGGGAATATTTGATTTTTTGAAACAAAAAAAAAAGAAGCTGAATACCATGAAGTTAAAAGCGGAAATTATTTGTTTGAAAAATTAAAAATCACAATTGCTGATAGTGACGCTATGAGTGGAGACGGAAAAGGATTGTCTTATTTTTATGGAGCATCAGATATAACACATATAGTAGAATAAATACAAAGCGTAACTACAGCCTGTATAATTCATAGCTAGTTTATTTTTGCACTTGGAAAACCCTGCAGATTCCCAGCCAGTTCCAGCAATTTTATTAATTTAGTTGCTGAAACACGCAACAAAACCATACACAAACCGATAAAAGAAACCTCTATATCTATTAGCTAAACCCTACAAATGTATCACTTCATCATAAGCATCAGCCACAGCTTCCATAACAGCTTCACTCATGGTTGGATGTGGATGTATCGCTTTTAAGACTTCATGCCCAGTAGTTTCTAGTTTTCTACCCAATACTGCTTCTGCAATCATGTCGGTTACACCAGCTCCGATCATATGGCAACCTAACCACTCTCCATATTTAGCATCAAAAATTACTTTTACGAACCCGTCAGTGGTACCCGCAGCAGTAGCTTTACCAGAAGCAGAAAATGGAAATTTACCTACTTTTAATTCATAACCTGCATCTTTAGCTTGAGCTTCAGTCATACCAACACTAGCAATTTCAGGAGTTGCATAAGTACAACCAGGAACATTGCCATAATCTATAGCTTCAGGATTTAAACCTGCAATTTTCTCTACACAGGTAATCCCCTCCGCAGAAGCGACATGTGCTAAAGCTGGTCCATCTACTACATCACCAATGGCATAATAACCTGGTAAATTTGTTTGGTAAAATTTATTTACCATAATTTTATCTTTATCTGTAGCGATACCTACATCTTCTAAGCCTATATTTTCAATATTTGTTTTAATACCTACTGCCGATAAAATAATATCAGCCTCTAAGACCTCTTCTCCTTTTTTAGTTTTCACATTAGCTTTCACACCTTTACCAGAAGTGTCTACTGAAGTAACACTAGACTCTGTCATTACTTTAATACCAGACTTTTTAAATGAACGCTCAAATTGTTTTGAAACCTCAATATCTTCTAAAGGTACTATGTTTGGTAAAAACTCAACAATTGTAACGTCTGTTCCCATTGAATTATAAAAATGAGCAAATTCAACACCAATAGCTCCAGAACCAACAACAATCATCTTTTTAGGCTGTTTTGGCAAAGTCATTGCTTCACGATAACCAATTACCTTTTTACCATCAATAGGTAAAAATGGCAATTGACGAGAACGAGCACCAGTTGCTATAATAATATGATCTGCAGAATATTCAGTGGTTTTATCTTTAGCATCGGTAACCTCAACTTTTTTACCAGGTTTTACTTTACCAAATCCGTCAATAACATCAATTTTATTTTTTTTCATCAAAAACTGAACACCTTTGCTCATTCCATTTGCCACATTACGACTACGTTGTATTACTGCAGAAAAATCTTTATCAATTTCTTTGGCTTTTAATCCGTACGCATCAACATGCTTTAAATAATCATACACTTGAGCAGATTTTAATAATGCCTTGGTAGGAATACAACCCCAATTTAAGCAAATTCCACCTAAATTTTCCTTTTCTACAACAGCTACTTTAAAACCTAATTGAGACGCTCTAATCGCAGTCACATAGCCTCCTGGACCGCTACCTATGATGATGATATCGTATTTCATTCTATATATTTATTTATTTTTTATCTATTTAAACCCACTTTATGTATTAGAAAAACTATTACTCTCAACACTTCAAGAGAGATTACCACTTCAAATCAATTGCAAATTTAAGCAAATTTTATTGCTTTTACAGGACTTATTTTACTTACTAAATACGAAGGAATTAACAACATCAACAAACATAAAATCAATGTACCAAGGTTTAATAGCAAAACGTGCCCTAAGCTTATATATACAGGGGCTTCGCTCACATAATAATTTTCAGGATTTAATTGAATTACACCAAAATATTTCTGCATAAATAACAAGCCTAAACCGATGAAATTTCCCCACAACAAGCCTTTAGTTATTAAATAAACTGCATTGTATAAAAACACTTTACGGATACTCCAATTAGAACTCCCTAATGATTTTAGTATACCAATCATTTGAGTCCGCTCTAAAATTAACACCAATAAAGCAGTAATCATATTGATGCCAGAAATTAAAATCATAATAGCTATAATAACAATGATATTGGTATTTAGTAATGCTAGCCATTCAAAAATAGCTGCATGTTTTTCAGCAATCGTTTGTGCATTTAGCGTAGACCCTACATGTTGATAGATTTCGTTTCCTTTTTCTTCTAGCTCATCAAAATTATCTAATAAAACTTCAAAGCCTCCAATTTGGTCTGATTTCCATTTATTTAGACGCTGCACATGTTTAATATCACCTATCACATAGTTTTCATCAAAGTCTTTAAAGCCTGAATTATAAATACCAACAACCGTAAACACTCTAAGATTAGGTGCTGACCCATTTTCTTTCATAAAAAACAGGTTGAATTTATCTTTTAATTTCAAACCCAATCTGTTTGCTGTAAGCTTAGAAATCAATACATTATCATTCCTTTTATCTGTAATTTTTAACAAATCACCTTCTATTAAATACGATTTGAAGAATGACCAATTGTAATCTGTATGAACACCTTTGTAAATAACGCCCTCGAAATCAGTCTCAGTTCTAATAATGCCTGCCTTAGTAGCAAAAGATTGGATATTCTTTACACCATCAACAGCTTTGAAGTTCGGATAAAAATCTTGATGTATTGAAATTGGACTTACTGTAATTTGTGAATTATTATCTTCAAAATTAGAAATCTGAATATGTCCATTAAAACCAGAAATTTTTTCTTTTATTTTCTTTTGTAACCCAACTACTGATGCAATAGAAATCAACATGATAATAATACCTAATGCAATTGCTGTAATTGCAATTTTTATTATTGATGAAGATATACTACTTTTATACTGTTTACCAGTAATAATTCTTTTAGCTAAAAATAATTCGTAATTCAATTTCTATGATCTATTTCAATTTCAAAAATACATATTTCTTTTGGGTTTTTATTTCTGTTTTCGGATTCATTTCCTGTTCTGATAAACCTGCTAATAAAACCAAACTCAAAAATACCGAAATTAGTCAAAATTTAACACATGACAGCCTGTCATATGCGAATTTAAATACAGAATTAATAATTTCTTACCCAGATAATTATCTACATTTAATTAAAGGTAAAGTTGTAGGTGTTGTCGGGAATCAAACCAGTGTGGTAAAAAACAAAAATAATGGTTTCACACATCTAATTGACACCTTAATTTCATTAAAAATTGATGTAAAAAAAGTGTTTTCACCTGAGCATGGCTTCAGAGGAAAAGCAGATGCGGGAGAGAAAGTTGCAGACAGTAAAGACTTAAAAACTGGACTTCCAATATTATCATTACATGGTAAAAATAAAAAACCTACCCTAACTCAATTGCAAGGTCTTGATGTGCTTATTTTTGATATTCAAGATGTTGGTGTTAGATTTTACACCTACATCTCTACCCTGCATTATATTATGGAAGCTTGTGCTGAAAATAACATTCCTTTAATTGTAATTGATAGACCTAACCCAAATGCCCATTATATTGATGGTCCTATTTTAGAAACTAAACATCAAAGTTTTTTAGGAATGCACCCTGTACCTATAGTTTATGGGATGACCATTGGCGAATATGCAAAAATGATCAATGGTGAAAAGTGGTTGAAAAAAGGTAAACAATGTAATTTAACTGTAATGCCCTTAAAAAATTATACACATCAAACTTTATACAGCCTACCGATAAAACCATCACCAAACCTACCAAATGACAAAGCTATTAACCTTTACCCTAGCCTTGGCTTATTTGAAGGCACTAGCATCAACGCAGGTAGAGGTACCGAAATACAATTTCAAATATTTGGAGCCCCTTATCTAGATAAAAAAACATATTCTTTCTCCTATACTCCACATGCGAATGTAGGAGCAAAATACCCCAAACAAAAAGATAAATTATGTAATGGATTAGATTTAAGGACAAGTAAAAATTTAAATACAATTAAGTTAGACTGGCTAATTGGTGCTTATAAAAACACACCTAAAGGCAAAGAGTTTTTTCAAGCTACATTCACAGCACATGCAGGTACTAAAAAGCTACGTCAACAGATTGAAAGTGGCATGAACGCTGATGAAATAAGAAGTACTTGGCAAACCGGCATTGAATTATTTAAAAAAACAAGATTCAAGTATTTGATTTACGATTAACTTAATGATTTTTTAAATTTCCGTGATAAAAAACTTGCTGTAAAGCACCTCGAATATTCAATGTATACAAATTTCTATTTTTTCTAGTAGGATAAACTCTATTGGATAAAAAGATAAACACTAATTTCTCTTTGGGATCTGCCCAAACAAAAGCACCTGTAAACCCTGCATGTCCAAAACTTTCTAAACTTACTTCTGGAGCAGGATATGCATCTTTTAACGGCAAGGTATCATTGCCTATTAATGGTTTGTCAAAACCTAGCCCTCTCCTATTTTCATTTTCTGGATATTGTATTTTAGTAAACTCTTTCAAGGTGGCTTCAGAAAAATAACGCTTACCTCCATAAACCCCATAATTTTGATACATCTGCATTATTTTAGCTAAATCAGTTGCAGTGCCAAATAGACCTGCATTGCCAGAAATACCGCCTAATAATGAAGCATTTTCATCATGAACCCACGCCTTAGTTAATGATTTTCTAAATAGGGTATCTAATTCTGTTGGAACTATTTTGTTTTTGAAATTTTTAGTTTTTGGTAAATAACCCAAAGTATTTGCTCCTAAGGGTTTGTAAAAATTTTCTTGGAGATATGTAGTAAAAGATTGACCTGTTAATTGTGAAACTAATTCAGGGAAAATTAAAAAAGTTAATCCAGAATATTTATATATTTTTTCACTAGAAACTTTTGATCTGTCAATTATACGATACATTTTTCTATTAAACTTATTCTTTACATATAGATTGTTATAAACTTGATTTGTAAAACCTCTCTTAGCTTTGTTTTTTATAAATCGTTTCTTTATTTTTCCATTCTTAGTTGTAACTTTATTCAAAAAAACGATGTAAGGTTCTAGTCCTGCTTGATGAGCTAAAATCTCACGTAAAGTCAACTCTTTCTTATCATTTATCTTAGCCCATCTTTTCCAATACTCACTAAAAGGTTGATCTAAATCAATTTTTCCTTCATCAACCAATTTCATTAAAGCTGGCAAGGCTCCCAATATTTTAGTAACTGATGCTAAGTCATAAATATCATCTAAGCTTACTTTTTGTATACTATCGTAGGTATGAAAACCATAAGATTGATGAAAAACAATTTTACCATCCTTTGCTACTAAAATTTGAGCTCCTGGAAAAGCATTTTTTTGAATACCTAAAGTCATTATAGAATCTACTTTGGTATAAATATATGTTGAATCTAAGCCAACCTCAGAAGGATTTGCATAAACCAGCGTATCTTGAGCTCTCAAACAAGAAACCGATAACAACATACAAAATAGTATTATTTTTGAATGTATTATCGGTTTCATAAAAGTTATTTTAATAGCTAATTATGCATCATTACGAAGCATAATAAGGGGCAATTATTCACTCTAACTCCTCTTCCTTTGGAGGGTTAGGGGTAGTATTTTGCCTCACCCGCAACTGCTTTTTCGCAGTTACAACCTCTCCGAAGAAGAGGTGAATCGGAAACCCCAAAGCAAAGCCTAGGGGAGTTCTTTTAGATTAAGCCAATACTTCCTGTACTTTATCGGCAGCTTCTTTAAATTCTGTAGCAGAAATAATTTCCATACCACTATTGTCTATCAATTCTTTAGCCTCTTTAGCATTGGTACCTTGTAAACGTACAATAATTGGTACATTGATTGCATCTCCCATATTAGTATAAGCATCTACAACTCCTTGAGCAACTCTATCACAACGTACAATACCACCAAAGATATTTACTAGAATCGCTTTCACATTCTTATCTTTTAAGATAATTCTAAATGCCATCTCCACTCTTTTTGCATCAGCAGTACCTCCAACATCTAAAAAGTTAGCAGGTTCACCACCCGCTTGCTTAATCAAATCCATTGTAGCCATTGCTAATCCTGCTCCATTCACCATACAGCCTACATTTCCATCAAGATCGACATAATTTAATCCAGCAGCTCTAGCCTCAACCTCAATAGGGTTCTCTTCACGTAAATCACGCATTTCTGCATAATCTTTATGTCTATACAATGCATTATCATCTATAGATACTTTAGCGTCAACTGCTAAAATTTTGTCATCAGAGGTTTTTAATACTGGATTGATTTCAAACATAGTTGAATCAGATTTTACAAATGCTGTATATAGAGCAGAAACAAATTTTATCATTTCTTTCAATGCACCTCCAGACAAGCCTAAATTGAATGCAATTTTACGTGCCTGAAAACCTAACAACCCTACAGCAGGATCAATTTCTTCAGTATATATTAAATGTGGAGTTTCTTCTGCAACTGTTTCAATATCCATCCCTCCTTCAGTAGAATACATAATCATATTTTTACCTGTGGCTCTATTCAATAAAACAGACATGTAATATTCTTCAGGCTCATTATCTCCTGGATAATAAACATCTTCGGCAATTAAAACTTGATGTACTTTTTTTCCTTCTGGTGGTGTTTGAGGTGTTTTCAACATCATCCCAATAATACTTTGAGAAATAGACTCAACTTCACCTAAGTTTTTTGCTAGCTTAACACCACCTCCTTTACCGCGACCTCCAGCATGTACTTGAGCTTTAATTACCCACCAACCCGTACCAGTTTCTATCGCTAATTGTTTTGCAACATCTACAGCTTCTTTATGGCTATGTGCTATTCTACCTCTTTGAATTCTAACTCCAAAACTATTTAATATTTCTTTTCCTTGATATTCGTGTAAGTTCATTCTTGATAAATTTGAAAATATATGCTACAAAAATAACAAACTAGTTGACAATCTGAACTCCTTTTTAAATAAACTTCACATTAAATTTTAGAAATGTTAATATTCTTTGATATTTATCAATTTTCAATTAAATACTTTACTTTCGTACAATTAAATAGCTACACACTAACCCATATATAAATGAAGTATTTTTCATTACTTTTCTTACTCTTTATAAATACAATACTTTTCTCTCAACAAACACCAAAAGAAATTAAAGCTTTAAAAATTGATAAAGCACCAATAATTGACGGTGTTCTTGATGAAGATTTTTGGCAAAACACCAACACGGCAAAAGATTTCTTCTTGTATGAGCCTGAAAGTGGTGGACCAGAACTAGATAATAAAAAAACAACAGTAAAAGTAGCTTATGATGATGAAGCTATTTATTTTGGAGCTACACTCTATGATGACACTCCTAATAAAATACCTAAACAATTTGCTGAAAGAGATAAAATTGGAATTGTAGATTTTTTTCTGATTAGTCTCAATCCGAATAATGATGGGCAAAATGATACGGAATTTTTCATATTAAGCACTGGTGTTCAGGCTGATGCAAAAGTATCCTCTGGTAGAGAAGACTATAAATGGAGTGCTGTTTGGTATAGCAAGATAAAATTTAATGATAACGGATGGGTTATAGAAGTTAAAATACCTTATTCAGCCTTAAGATTTTCTACCAATGTTGAAACTTGGGGTATAAATTTTTATAGAAAAATTAATTATTTAAACGAATTCTATTCATGGAATTATATCAATCCAGAAATAGGGAATTACACGCAATACGCTGGAATACTAACTGGGCTTAAAAACATCAAACCTCCTGTTCGCCTTAGTTTTTCACCTTATGCATCAGCATCATATTCTGTAGCAGGTAGGAATTCTATTTTTGACAAAAGCATTGGGTTAGATATCAAATATGGAATAAGCGAGAGCTTTACCTTAGATGCCACATTAATTCCTGATTTTGGACAGACAGCATTTGACAACTTAGTTTTAAATCTTGGACCATTTGAGCAACGTTACGATGAACAACGTGCTTTTTTTACTGAAGGAACTGAACTTTTCAACAAAGGGCATTTATTTTATTCACGTAGAATAGGTAATAGGCCTGTTGGAAGTAGATCTGTTAAAGGTAATTTAACTGATGGTGAAGAAGTTATTGAAAACCCTAGCAAAGTAAACATGCTCAATGCCGTAAAAGTATCAGGCAGAACAAAAAAAGGATTAGGCATAGGTTTTTTTAATGCCATTACAGAAAAAACTTATGCTACAATTACAGGTACTAAAAGTACAATTACGGGTAAAGATTCAATCTATACTCGAAAAGAGGTTACTGAACCCTTAGCAAACTACAATGTATTGGTGGTAGATCAACAATTCAATAAAAATTCATCTATAAGTCTTATCAATACCAATGTTACCAGAAATGGAAATTTTAGAGATGCCAATGTTACAGGTTTAATATTTGATATATCTGATAAAAAGAATAAATACAAAGTTAGGGGTAATTTAAAAATGAGTAATGTAAGAGAAGATGGAACAACCACTGATGGATATTCTGGTTATATACATTTATCAAAAATATTTGGAAATTTTCAATACAGCATTGCCCACTTTAGAAATGATGACAACTATGATATTAAAGATTTAGGTTTTCAACGTAGAAATAATCATGCTAATTATTTTGCTAATGCATCTTATCAAATTTTCAAACCCACTAAAAAATTTAATAGAATTAGAGTAAACTTATTTGGAGAACTCGAGTATTTAAATAGCAATAATGAATATTTAGGTAATGAATTTGAACTTAATGCATTTTTAATGACAAAAAACAGATTTGCATTTGGAGGAGAAATAAAAACAAATATTGGTAATCAATTCGATTATTTTAAACCAAGAGTAACTGGGCGTTTTTTTACACAAAAAGGAGTTTTTGAAGGAACTGCATGGCTTTCTACAGACTACAGAAAAAAATTCGCTATTGACATTCGTACCATTGCTGGAAAAAGAGCAAATTCAAATGAAAATTATGTTTACCTAAGGGTTTCCCCTCGTTTTCAGTTTACTGATAAATTTCAGTTAATTTATAGATTTGAGTATTCAAAATTAAACAACGAGAAAGGATGGGTTAAAAAATTAGATACAGATGCTATTATTTTCGGAAATAGAGCAGTCAAAACAATTACCAATTCTTTATCTGGCAAGTTAAGTTTTACCATAAAATCTGCTCTATCATTATCATTTAGGCATTATTGGTCTCCTGTACAATACAGCACCAACTTTTTTGACTTGAATAGTCAAGGCACACTAGATAATCATTCATATACAGGTAATCACGACATTAATTATAATATCTGGAATTTAGACTTGAGCTATTCATGGGAGTTTGCTCCAGGAAGTCAATTGGTGGCTTTTTATAGAAATGCCGTTTTCAAGAAAGATGACTTATCACACTTAAGCTTCAATAAAAACTTAGATAATCTTTTTAAAGAATCAATAACAAACAATTTTTCTATTAAATTCATTTATTACCTAGATTACAATAAAATTAAAACTTGGTTGTAAATAGAAAGTTTCATGAAACGAAATTCTATTATTTTATCACACTCAAAACTTTAAAAAATTTTCTCTTTCCCTTCGTAGAGGTAAAATTAGAACTTCAGAAACAAAGCCTAAAGGAATTACACCAATTTAAACATATAATGCCGTATAAAACAGTTTCTTTTCACAATATTATCGTTAAAATAGTGTACCGTAACTATGGCTAGGCTAAAATATTTTGTCTCAATCTTGCAAAAAATAATAGCTGTTTTATTTTACGACATCAAATATTTAAATTGGTATTATTTTCAGTTAAAAGATAATTATGTAAATTCACACAATTATTTTAGACTATGATTATTGCAAAAAACTTACATAAATATTACGGAGATTTAGAAGTCCTAAAAGGTGTAGATTTACATATAAAACAAGGTGAAGTTGTGGCCATTGTAGGACCTTCAGGGGCTGGAAAAACCACTTTACTACAAATTCTAGGTACTTTAGACAAGCCTAGTAACACTAATGATGCTACCTTAAACGTACAACAACAAAACGTATTACAACTTAATGACAAAGCTTTGTCTAAATTCAGAAATAAGCATATTGGTTTTATATTTCAATTCCATCAATTATTACCTGAATTTACCGCTTTAGAAAACGTATGTATTCCTGCTTTTATTGCTAACAAGCCAAAAAAAGAGGTTGAATTAGAAGCTGAAAAAATATTAGCTTTTTTAGGTTTATCTGACAGAACCAAACACAAACCTAACGAGCTTTCTGGAGGAGAACAACAACGTGTCGCAGTTGCCAGAGCTTTAATCAATAAACCTAAAGTTATATTTGCTGATGAACCAAGTGGAAATTTAGACACTACTTCTGCAAAAAACTTACATGAATTATTTTTCAAATTAAGAGATGAATTCAATCAAACTTTTGTAATTGTGACTCACAATACGGAACTGGCAGACATGGCTGATCGGAAATTAGAAATGAAAGACGGCGTTATTGTTAGGTAGACAGTAGGCGAAAATAAAAAATAGCAACAACATAAAACATGATAGGGATTATTAGTGCCATGCAAGAAGAAATGCAAACTTTAATAGAAAATCTACAAGAGTCAACAACTATTATTAAAGGAATGCGTAAGTATTATAAAGGAAAGCTTTTTAATACTGAAGTTGTCTTAGTATTTTCACGTTGGGGAAAAGTTGCTTCAGCCACTACTGTAACACAACTTATTAATGATTATACTATTGACGAAATTATTTTCACAGGAGTTGCAGGTGCTGTCTCAAGTGATTTAAATATAGGTGATATTGTTATTGGAAAAAACCTATATCAACATGATATGGATGCTAGTCCGCTATATCAAAAATTTGAAGTGCCTTTACTTGGTAAAACCTATTTTGAAACATCTACACTTCATCGAGACAACCTATACAAAGCCACACAAGTCTTTATAAATTCATACCCTAAAAAAATAGATGCTAAAATTGCTCAATCCTTTGGAATTAAGCACCCTAAAGTAATATTAAGTGATATTGCAAGTGCCGATCAGTTTATTTCTGAAAATCATATTGCCAATAAATTGACTCATGAATTACCTACAATTTCTTGTGTAGAAATGGAAGGTGCTGCTGTTGCTCAAGTCTGTTTTGAATATAACATCCCTTTTTCAATACTTCGTATTATTTCTGACAAGGCAAATGACAATGCACATATTGACTTTCCTAAATTTGCTAAAGAAATAGCCAGCCATTATGCATTAGAAATTTTAAAAGAATATTTCAATAAACTATCATTACATTAGTTAGGTAAGTTTAGTAAATAATTATTTATTTAGTCTGAACATAAAAATAATAACCAAAATATAAATTTCAATTAAACAACATAAATTTGAAGGATATGACTGAATACTGCCAACTGAATATTGAATACTGAAATATGCCTGTACTTAAAAATTCAACTTATCAACCTTCATTTTTATTTAAAAATTGTCATTTCAACACCAGTTACAGAGCTCTGTTTCATGAAGTTGACAATAACTTTAAAAGAGAACGCTTAGAATTGGCTGATGGTGATTTTATTGATTTAGATGTTTCTTCTGTAAATTCCGAAAAACTTGTTATTGCAATTCATGGGTTAGAAGGTAGTTCTGAGTCTTCATACATCTTATCACTGACCCAAGTGCTTAATCAACACCATTTTGATGTTATTGCTATAAACTTAAGAGGTTGTAGCGGTGAGCAAAACAGATTATTAAGCTCATACCATAGCGGTAAAACTGAAGATTTAGAGGCTGTTATAAAACATGTTTCCAATCAATATAACTATAATGAAGTACATATAGTTGGTTATAGTCTTGGCGGGAATTTGACCTTAAAATATATGGGTGAGGATAAAGTATCTCCTAAAATAAAATCGGCTGTTGGAGTTTCTGTCCCCTGTTCTTTAAAAGATTCCTCTGAACAAATGGAGCTACTGAGCAATTGGTTGTATCTAAATCGGTTTTTAAAGACATTAAAAAAGAAATCATTTGAAAAATTAGAAAAATTTCCTAATTCTTTTATCACTAAAGAAGTAATTCTAGCGATCAAAAACTTCAAAGATTTTGATAATTTTTATACAGCACCAGCTCATGGGTTTAAAGATGCAGATGATTATTATGCTACATCAAGTTGCAAGCAGTATTTGCCAAATATTAAAACTCCAACATTATTGATTACTTCTTTAGATGATCCTTTTTTTAGTGCAGATTCCTATCCTTTTGAAGAAGCTAAAGCTAATACATCCTTCTTTCTTGAAGCAACAAAATATGGAGGTCATGTAGGTTTCGGATCATCTCTTAACTCCAAACAAAATACGTGGTGTGAACATAGAATTCTAAAATTTATAACACATCAAAAATAGGTTTAGCCCGAATTATTCAGGCATAGAAAAAGGCTTTCCAAAATGGAAAGCTTCAACTGTTGATCTGTGTTTTTGAATGTATTCTAATTTTTCTTTAGCCTCTTTAGTTGTTGGAATATGTCCAGCAGGTATCCACCATAAAGCTTGATGTGCTTCAACTACTTTATGAAACCAAGCTTGTCTATCTCTAATTAATTCAACATGTGCAGAAGCATAAACAAAATCCTTAAGCGTATCTATACTTTCCCATACACTCATATTGACCAAAAGTAAAGGTTTGTCAAAAACTCTTATTGCTGTCGAATCTCCATCTTCAGTCTGTAAACGCCAAACAAAACCTTTTGCATCATCTGCCTTTTCATTAATTTCATCTAAACGAGAAACAAAACCTTCCATTAGTTTTTTATCCATTTCTTCTTTTGCCAAAGCAATATTGACCTGTGCTAAATGATATTTTGCCATATTTATATTTTATATGTATTCAAATGTAAAAATTAGTTTTCAAAATAAAAAATTTCTTGAAACAACTATCCCCGAGGCCTTCGTCCGCCGAAATGGCTACATGAAGGTGTGACAAGCCACAGGGGCGTTTCTCTGGTTTCATACCCAGTCAAGCTAGGCACAAGCTTTGCCCTTAGGGTCAAAAACCAAAATTTAGTGTTTACCTCACCCAAAACTGCAAAAAGGCAGTTTCGACCTCGCCCAAGGAGAGGTGAATCGGAAATCTAGAGGAATTCTTTTCGATCAAACCTACCTCAAGTTACAAAACCTCATCAAAATATATCGTATTAAATTATAAATACAGATATTTGTAAAATACTAAAAAAACAACTTGAAAAAATATTTTCTATTTCTCATTATTATCTCGCAACTATCCGTTGCACAAACCATAAGAAGCTTTTCTAATGAGTTTTTAAATATTGGTGTTGATGCAGCTGCTTTTGGTATGGGTAATGCAGTGACAGCTTTCAGCAATGATGTGAATTCTATTTATTGGAATCCTGCTGGCTTAGTAGGTTTAGAAGATTATCAAGGCTCATTAATGCATTCTGAATATTTTCAGGGCATAGCCAATTATGATTATATTGGTTTTGCAAAGCCTATTACTAATGAAAGTACTGTGGCAATCTCTATTATGCGTTTTGGTGTTGATGATATTTTAAACACCACGCAATTGATACAAGACGGACAAATAAATTATGATAGAGTCAGTCTGTTTTCTGCTGCTGACTGGGCAGTAAATGTAGCTTATGCAAAAAAATTAATTGTAAAAAATTTAAGTGTTGGTGTTAATGCAAAGGTTGTACGTAGAAAAATAGGAGGTTTTGCCTCATCTATTGGTTTTGGCTTAGATGCTGGACTTCAATTTCAACGTGGTGATTGGAAATTCGGATTGATGGTTCGTGACATTACCACCACATTTAATGCTTGGTCTTTTGATGATGATAAATTAAATGACATTACTACCATATATGAGAACCTCAATCAAAATATTTTAAATGACGGCAACCCTGATAATGATGATGAAATCATACCAACAGTAACTCCAGAAAAAATAGAAATTACTAAGCCAAAAGCTCAATTGGGTATAGCAAGGAAATTTAAAATTTCAAAAGATTTTAATTTACTAACAGCCTTAGATTTAAATATGCGTTTTGCTCAAACAAATGATATTATTTCTAGTTCTTTTGTGAGTATTAGTCCTGCTTTTGGCTTTCAGTTAGATTATAACAATCTAGTTTATTTAAGAGGAGGTGTTAATAATTTTCAAAACCAAATAGATTTCGACAATAACAAATCATTATCGCTAGAGCCTAATTTTGGCGTGGGTTTTAACTATAAAGGTATTCAAATAGATTATGCTTTAACAAATATTGGTGGTGCAAGTGGCACTTTATTTTCTAATGTATTTTCAATAAAAGTAGATGTTAGTCATTTTAGATAGAACCCTCTCCAAAGGATAGGAAATTGAGTGTGACAAATTTTTATCAAAAAGAATTAAATATTAACCATTAAATTTTGACTTTGAAACAAATTATATTTAATATTCTTTTAATACTCTCACTAAATAGTTTTGCACAGCAAATAATGCTATCTGATATGGCAGAGGTAAGTGTGATAACCATTGACCCTGGAAATGAATTGAATGATGCTTTTGGTCACAGTGCTTTCAGAGTTAAAGATAAAACTCTAGGTCTAGACCAAGTCTACAATTATGGAGTTTATAATTTTGAAACACCAAATTTTTACGTAAAATTTGCTCAAGGCAGACTACCCTATGATCTTGCGACCTATCCTTTCCATTATTTTTTAAGAAATTATATTGAAGAAAACAGAACCATTAGAGAGCAACAATTAAATCTCTCTACAGCTGAAAAACAATTATTTTTTGACTTTTTAGAAAATAATGCAAAGCCAGAAAATAAATCATATATCTATGATTTCTTTTATGATAACTGTGCAACAAAGTTACAAGTAGTTACTCAAAAGGTTTTAGGAGAGCATGTAATTTTCGATAATAATTTCACAAAAGACAAGGAAGATACGCTACGTGATTTGATTCATCAATATTCACATAAACATGTTTGGGGTACTTTTGGTATTGATTTGGCTTTAGGCTCTGTTATAGATAGAAAAGCAACAACTCAAGAATATTTATTCTTACCAGATAATATTTTCTTAGCTTTTGCAGAAAGTACCATAAATAATATCCCTACCGTTAAAAAGACACAAACGCTATTTACATCAACACCAAAAGAAATTAAATCAAATTTCTTAACGCCATTAGTGGTGTTTACATTAGTTGCTCTATTGGTGTTTTGGGTTACTTTTAAAGACTATAAAAATAAAAGGCGTAGTAAATGGTTAGATTTTACCCTGTTTTTTATTACAGGTTTAATTGGAGTCGTTATATTATTATTATGGTTTGCAACCGACCATTCTACAACTAAAGGAAACTATAATATACTTTGGGCTTTTGCACCAAATTTGTTTGTAGCTTTTTCTTTACTAAAAAAGAAACTCCCAAATTTGGTGAAAAAGTACATTTTGCTACTACTCATTCTTTTGACTTTAACAGTAGTCTTATGGGGCTTTAAAATTCAAGTATTTAATGTTGCTATTATACCAATATTACTATTATTGATAATAAGGTATTTATTTTTGTATAAATCTGAATTCTATTTAGGCACTTTCAGAAGTAGACTACTTTCTTAAAAATTCATAAAAAAAAGCCTGATTTGTTTTTTGATTATTCGGTTTTTTTGTTTTCACCTTGTATTTGGGAGTGTAATCA
>JAMONB010000201.1 GCA_027066745.1 Flavobacteriaceae bacterium | reverse complement strand
CCTCTGTAGCTTCTTCCTCCTCTTTAGTCTCTACAAACTCCCAAAGCACCGTACGGGCAAAGCCGTGTTGCGGTAAAGAGTCATCGCTCAGGTGCATACCAAACCACGGCCAGCACAGCGGTACTCCACCGCGAATTGCCTCTCCTTCTTTAAATGCGGACGCACCGCTCACCCATAACAACGCCTCCTCGCCATGACGCGCATAATGAAACAGATGGGCTCCTTGCAACGCAATTTTTGCCGTGGCAACACTGTTGCGTACCTCGACATAGGCAAAACCGTTAGGTAAGTGTTGTAAAGAGATCACACTATTTCCTTGCTATTTTGTAGTATGCAAACATCTGTGTCAGCATCGAATAATTCCTAAGATTGTATCATAAGTTAAGCCCTTTACCCCGTTCTCTTTAATCTTGTCAGGCTCTATTTTAGCCTCTTTATATCTACTCCTTTATTTTGATATTTTGTAGGGTTATGTGATACAATATTCCATTAATAAATAGTTACCTCGGACGCTTTACTTACCGAAGCAAGGGGAGGGAGGGGAACGGGCTGAACACCTGCCCCCGTTAGGTGACAAAATTTAAACGGGAAGTAAAATGAATATCTTAAATAATCCAACATCTATCCAAGGGAATTGGAAAGCAGGATGGGCATTGGACTTACACACCGTTAAAAGTATTCCATTAGGTGATGGAAAATTTGACACTACATATACTGAAATAGGAAAAGCATTAAATGAATTAAAATATCATCAAAATTATATACAAATTGAACAATTAGCTAATGAAGTAATAGCATTTTTAAAAACTAGACTTGTACTTCCATATATTGATGTAATTATACCAACACCACCTTCTAAAAAAAGAGATATTCAACCAGTAGAAGAAATTGCTAAATTAGTTAGTAAAGGGTTAAACATTCCAATAGACACCAATTATATCGTTAAGACAAAGAATACAAGTGAGCTAAAGGCTCTTGATGATCCACTTGAAAGAGAAAAATTATTAACAAATGCCTTTTACCTTCAAGATTTAAGATACCAAAATAAAAAAATCTTACTTTTTGATGATTTATTTCGTTCAGGCTCAACTTTAAAAGAAATAACAAAAACTTTATATTATAATGGACATGTAAACAATGTTTATATCATAACTTTAACTAAAACAAGGTCAAAAAAATGAAAAATACAGTTTTTATTTCAGGCTCAATTTCAATTAAAAAATTACCCCTAGAAGTAATTAATAGTATTAAAAAAATCATTGAAAATAGAATACATATATTAGTGGGTGATGCTGATGGTATTGATACTTTAATTCAAAATTTTTGTTTAAGTGAAAATTATACAAATCTAACAGTTTATTCAATTTCAGCTAGACCAAGATATAAAGCATCTGATGAATTTAATTTTAAACATATTTTTCCTGATGAAAGTATTAAAAAAGAAAGAGCGAGACAGCAAGAAAAAGACAAGGCAATGACACTAGATAGTGAATTTACTTTTGTTATTTGGGATGGGAAAAGTAAAGGGAGTTATGCAAATTTATTAAGAGCTTTAGAAAAAAATAAAAAAATAAAAGTTTACAATGATATAAGCAAAAGATTTTTAGAACAATCTAAAATCAATAAAACTGAAATTGAGTACATTTATAGAGAAAACAATGGTTATACAGCATCAGAAGTTGTTCAATATTTGAAAAATGAAGTAATTGATATTTTTCAAAGAACACAAGATTTAAATAAATATTTAGTCGAAAATTCTATTATCAAAAAAGATAAAAATATTTACATTCCAACTAATGGTCATGAAGAATTATTTATTATTGATAAATATAGAGGTAAGACAAAAGGTATTAAATTTAAAAATGAATTTATTTTATGGATAGAAAATAGTTTAAATCAATCAAAATATCCACAAGCAAGTTTATTCTAGCTATAAACGCCTAACAAAACCTCGTAGCCAATAAGTTACCTAATAGCAACTTATTGGCTAGAGTCAACCGTTTCTTCTTAACCCCAGAACATTGACATTTCAGACAAATGACTATTACTCCCAACGCGCTATTTTATGCCCTTTGAGTGCGTAAAAGAGGATGAACAGATAACAGAGCACTCCCACAACATAGGCAGACTGCATACTGCTCAGTTGTGCCAGTTTACCAAAGAGCAGCGGCATAAATGCGCCACCGGCAATACCCATAATGAGCAGTGCACTCCCCTGCGCGGTATGGCGTCCTAGCCCCTCAAGTGCCAACGGCCAGATGGTCGGCCAGATCAGGGCGTTGGCAAAGCCCAACAAGGCTACA
>JAMONB010000200.1 GCA_027066745.1 Flavobacteriaceae bacterium | reverse complement strand
GAACTCAACAATTCCTGGAATGTCAATTTTTTCATCATTTATATTTAACCAAAAATGTTTGGTTACAGGACGTTTAAGTTTTAATATCACACAAACCACACCAATATTATTGATAGCATCATAAAGCTGTTTTGAACTATCTGGTAAACTTGGCACAAGTTTTGAAACATATGGAGTTGGAATAGTTGAAATTACTTTGTCAAAAGAAATTATTTTAGATGCTGTTTTAATAGCCGTGACCTTATTATTTTCGCTAATAATTTCTGTTACTGGAGTGTTAAGTAAAATATTTCCACCAAGCATTTTAATCTTAGCAACCAAAGCATCTACTAATGTTTGAGACCCACCCTCAATTACCCCAAGCTGTTCTTGCATAATTGATTTTCGTGAATTTCCTATTCTTTTAATTCTTGTCCATATCCAAGCAGTAGAAATATTATTAGAAAATTCAAAAAACTTAAGCTCAAACAGGCGCTTCCAAAGCACATCATAGGTTTTTTGCCCGCCCCATTTAATAAACCAGTCTTTTGCATTCTCATTTTCTAATTTTGACCAATCGTTACGTTTTGTAGCCAAAAACATTTGCAAGCCATAGCGAAACTTAGAAATTAAACTCAGATGTGGGAAACGCAATAAAGAAATAGGGTCACCCCAATCATGGTGCTTGCCATCAATATAATAACCCATAGAAGTGTCTCGCCATAGCAATTTATCACTTATGCCAAGCTCTTCTAACAAATCAAATGTGGGTTGGTCTGCTTTACATATAAAGTGATAAAATCTCTCAATTGATAGACCATCAAAATCAAAATGTGCAGCCATGCCGCCTGCCACTTTATCTGCCTCAAATATTGTTACTTCATGCCCTTGTTTTAGGGCGTGATATGCAGCAGCTAAGCCCATTGCGCCTGCCCCAATGATTGCTAGTTTTGCCATATTAAAATTCCAAAGTAATATTTGAATATTTAGGGTCTAAAAAAGTTTCTTGCATGGCATCTAACAAAGGTGTTGAGTTGATATTAAACTCACTTGGCCAGTCAATAATTTCAAAAGTTTCACGAATGACTAAAGCCTGTAGCTGGCTAGTGGTAAAGGGGGGATTGCGATTAAAAATTGCATAAGTTTTTAACAATATCCAAAATAGAAAATATGGAATTTTTATAATTCTTGTTTTTGAGTTTGTAGCTTTTTTAACCGCTTTAATTAAATCTATATAATAAATTTCATTCTGCCCAGATATATTAAAAATTTTATTTGGTTTAGGGTTTTTAATGCAGGAAATAATAACATTGCAAAAATCTCCCCCATAAAGTGGCTGACGTAAAAATTTACCATTTCCAGGAATAGGGAAAATAGGAGATTTTTTCATAAAACGTGCTAACCAGCCCAAATGTTTACGATCAAACCAGCCAAACATTAACGTTGGTCGCAAAACTGTATTTGAAATTGATGAATTTAAAACCAACTCTTCTTGCTGTTTTTTTGTTTGAGTATAAAAGTCATCAGCTTTTGAATTTACAACTGATGAGCTGATATGAATAATATAAGGAATATTATATTTTTTTGCTGCGTTTAATACATGTTTTGTAGCAGTAACATTATTTCTAATGAATGGCTCTTCATTAAGCGCACCTATTTGCGCATGGTTTAAAACTAATATATCAGCTCCCTCAAAACTTTTCTCCCAATTTCCTTCTTCAGCAAGATCAGCTTCAATCATTTTAATTTGTGGGTTTAGTTTAGTAAAAGTAGCGCAATTTGCATGATGTTTATCAATGGCAATTATGTTGTTAAAAGATTGCTCCTTTAGACGAGCAACAAGATTTTGCCCTATTAAGCCAGCAGCTCCTGTAATAATAATTTTTTTGTTATTATGCGCACTCATATTGATATTCTTTTCCAAAAGTTTGAACTAAAACTGGGGCTAGTATTTTCTTAAAGGTTGAAAGTAAAGGATAGTTAAACTCGAATATTCCTCATTCAAAATCCTCTCAAGCCATCATGCCAAAAATCGTAAAAATTGATTATTTTTAAACCGCAATAATATTGATACTCTAAGAATTAAAAATTCATCTTGTTGAAAACAAAACTAGGAATGAAACTAATAATCAGCATGATTAATTGCCACCTTCTTGGTGCATAGACAATTGGTGCGCCTTTATCGGCAGATTTGCGAATGACTTTTGCAACCTGCTCGGGAGTGGCCCATAAAAACCCACCTTTTTCCATTCCAGCAGTCATTGCGGTGTCTGTTGGTCCTGGTTTGATAAGAGTGGCGCGTGCTTTAACTCCCTTGCCTGCAAACCTGTGCGCAATCCCTTGCA
>JAMONB010000199.1 GCA_027066745.1 Flavobacteriaceae bacterium | reverse complement strand
CCGAAATGGCTACATGAAGGCGTGAAAGAGCCTAGAGGAATTCTTTTCGATTAAAATATTTAATTATAGTATTTAAAATACAGTAACGTTATTACCTACTTTACTGTGTTCTAAAGTTCAAGTCAAGTTAGTAAGCCTTTATAATTTATTTATAAGTGATAAAATAGCACAAAAACATTGAAGAACTCTAAATTTTATACACCTGTAAATATTCTATTAAATTAATAGAATAAAGCGGTTACTTTTATCATTATTTCGTTATTTAAGGCCTAAGAATTTCTTAAATTTGTATTCTTAAATTTTTTTAAAAATGAATAAAGCAGTCTATATTGCCACAACTGAAGCTAAAAGTGGTAAATCCATCATTTCTATTGGGCTTATGCATATGCTATTAGGCAAAACAGCTAAAGTTGGATATTTTAGGCCTATCATTGATGATTATGAAGATGGCAAATTTGACAATCATATCAATACTATAATTAATTATTTTAATTTACAACTTGACTATAATGAGGCTTATGCATTTACTAGAAATGAAGTAATTGATAAAAAAAATCAAAATAAGGATGATGAAATTATTAATGGCATTATTGACAAATACAAATCTATAGAAGATCGTTTTGATTTTATTTTAGTAGAAGGCACTGATTTTTCTAGTGATGGCTCAATAATTGAATGGGATATCAATGCTCTAATAGCAAAAAATCTTGGAATACCTACAATTATTATCACTAGTGGTGTAGGTAAAACGTTAAATGAATTGACTAGCTATCTTCATATGGCTTATGATTCTTTTAAAGATAAAGGTGTAGAAGTTCTAATGGTTACTGCAAATAAAATACAAGCTGAAAATATTTCTGTTGTAAAAACTGAATTAGAGAAAAAACTACCTAGTAATGTACTTGTTGGTGTGATTCCTCTAAATAATACATTAGCAAATCCGACAGTTAGAGAAATTGTAGAAGAACTTGATGGTAAAATTTTATTTGGCAAACCATATATTAATAACCAAGCTGGTGCTTTTAGTGTTGGTGCTATGCAATTAAGGCATTACCTTACTCACTTAAAGGAAAATAGCTTAGTTATTACGCCTGGAGATAGAGCTGATCTAATTTTAGGAGCTTTACAAGCCAATTTATCAGCTAACTATCCTAACATTTCAGGTATGATACTTACAGGAGGTTTGATGCCAGAAGCATCAATCGTAAAATTAATTGAAGGGCTTTCTGATGTTGTGCCTATTGTATCTGTCAAAGAAGGAACATATGCTATTACCAATAAAATTGGAGCTATAAAGCCTCAAATTTATGCTAAAAACACAAATAAAATTACAACATCTATACGTGACTTTGAAAAATTTATTCCTATTGATACACTAGCTAAACGATTGATTACTTTCAAAGCAGAAGGTATTACTCCAAGAATGTTTCAATACAATTTATTGAAAAGGGCTAAATTGAATAAAAAACACATTGTGTTACCAGAAGGAACTGATGAGCGTATTTTATTGGCTGCAAAACAGTTAATAAGTACTAATGCCGTAGAGCTTACTTTACTAGGAAATAAAACCCAAATTGTAAAAAAATTATCTCAATGTGATATTTCATTAGATCTTAATAAAATCTCAATTATAAATCCGACAAAATCTTCTTATTTTAAAGACTATGCAATGACATTATATGAATTGCGTAAGCACAAAAATGTAAATCTAGCAATGGCCTATGATTTAATGGAAGATGTTTCTTATTTTGGAACCATGATGGTACATAAAGGTCATGCTGACGGAATGGTATCTGGTGCTGTACATACCACACAACACACTATAAGACCTGCATTACAGTTTATAAAGACTAAACCTGGTGTGTCTGTTGTTTCTTCTGTATTTTTCATGTGTTTAGATGATCGAGTTTCTGTTTTTGGTGATTGTGCTATTAATCCAAACCCTACAGCTGAACAGTTGGCTGAAATTGCTATTTCTTCAGCTGATACTAGTACTGCTTTTAATATTGACCCAAAAATAGCAATGTTATCCTATTCTTCAGGTACTTCAGGAGTTGGAGAAGATGTTGATCGCGTAAGAAAAGCAACTGAATTGGTGAAAAAATTACGCCCTGATTTAAAAATTGAAGGCCCTATTCAATATGATGCAGCTGTAGATATTACTATTGGTAAAAGTAAATTACCAAATTCAGAAGTTGCAGGCCAGGCAAGTGTATTTATTTTTCCAGATTTAAACACTGGTAATAACACCTATAAAGCAGTACAAAGAGAAACAAAAGCATTAGCTATTGGGCCAATGTTACAAGGTCTTAATAAACCTGTAAACGATTTAAGTAGAGGCTGTACAGTAGAAGATATTTACAATACTGTAATCATTACAGCCATTCAAGCTCAAGATAATTAGTAATTATTAGATATCATAAATGAACATAT
Source organism: Flavobacteriaceae bacterium (assembly GCA_027066745.1). Classification (GTDB taxonomy): domain Bacteria; phylum Bacteroidota; class Bacteroidia; order Flavobacteriales; family Flavobacteriaceae; genus Aureibaculum. The sequence continues at coordinate 8,634 of JAMONB010000199.1, read as the reverse complement.
TAATTATAAATTCAGGCAGTTCCTCCATCAAATATCAATTGATTCAAATGCCTCAAGAAACTGTAATTTGCCAAGGTAATATTGAAAGAATTGGTACCAAAAATGCCGTGTTACAATACCATAGTAGGACGACTACATTAAAAAAAACTTTTAAAATTTCTAATCATAAAGAAGGTCTAAAAAAAATATCAAAATATCTACTAGACATAAATATAGGTGTTATAAAAAACACCGATGAAATTGATGCTGTAGGACACAGAGTGGTTCATGGCGGAAATTCATTTTCTAAAACAACATTAATAGATAAAAAAGTAAAGGCTAAAATTGAAGTATATTCTGAATTAGCTCCATTGCATAATCCACATAACTTAGAAGGCATACTCTTGGCAGAACAAATTTTCCCTTCCGCAAGTCAGGTAGCTGTATTTGATACTGCATTTCATCAATCTATTCCCATTAAAGCAAGTAAATACGCAATTCCTAATGAGTTTTATTTACAACATAAAATTAAAGTCTATGGTTTTCATGGTACTAGCCATAAATATGTATCTAAAAAAGCTATTGCCTTTTTACAATTAAAAACATCTAAAATAATTACGATTCATTTAGGAAATGGCTGTAGTATAACCGCAGTTAAAGATGGTAAGAGCATTGACCATAGCTTAGGCTTTGGACCTTCTAACGGACTTATCATGGGGTCTAGAAGTGGTGATATTGATCAATCTGTTATTTTTTATCTTTCCAAGAGCTTAGGGTATAGCTTAGATGATATAAACAGCCTTCTAAATAAAAAAAGTGGAATGCTTGGACTAACTGGTTTTAGTGATTTAAGAGATATTGAAACTGAAGCTGAAAAAGGTGATAAGAATTGTCTATTGGCATTAGAGATGAATGCCTATAGAATAAAGAAATATATTGGAGCCTATGCTGCTGTTATGAATGGCTTAGATGCTATAATTTTCACTGCTGGTATAGGCGAAAATTCAAGTAAGTTAAGAAAGTTAATTTGTGATGATATGGATTATTTGAATATTCAATTAGATGATTCTAAAAATAAAATTACATCTAATTTACTTAGAGAAATACATCAATCAACATCTAAAGTTAAGCTATTGGTTATACCAACTAACGAAGAATTAGAAATTGCTAAACAAACTTTTCAATTATTATCATAATTAAAGTTATTTAAGAAGTAGTTTTCTTAAATATTTACCGCCTTTAACCTCAATAAATTTATAGGTGTAATTTGAATATAAGACTACAATTAATATTGATATCAAAAAAACCAGTAATTCAGTACTCGTATTTCGTGGTAATTTAAGTACACTAAACATTATTTTAGGTGTTAAGGAAATTACCAATAAATGATTTAGATAGATAGAGTAAGAAACTTTTCCTAAAAATTGGATAGGTTTAGTATCAAGAAGCTTACTGAGCAAACCATCTGTTTTTAACAATGTAGTAATTGATAATGCAAAAAATAATGGAATTGTAAATAACCCAAACATTCCACCATCACTTCCTTCAACATCATAAGAATTTAAAATATAAAAAATTGATAAAATTAATATTGGAATAAGATACTCTAAATTATTATTTAGTTTGAATTTTATTTTATAAGATAAAAACACAAAATACCCTAAATTAAAAGAAATTAAACCTCTAACAAATCCATAATCACCAGTCCAAAACAGACCACCTTTATAAACGCAAAATAGCACTGAAACTAGAGTTATTATAAAAAGTAATATCTTCTTACTTTTTCCAATAGCATAAATTGAAACAAGACCAAATACTATATAAGATGTTATTTCAGCCGAAATTGACCATGTAGGTGAATTGAGCCCTAAGCCAGCACCGAATATCGGATTTGAGTTAGATAAAGATAAGGTTTCAAAAAGTTGAAATAAGAGTTCTTTAGTTGTTAGAATATCATCACCTGTAGAAGTGAAAAAATTACTCATTTGATTCTTTAACAACATATAAGCTAAAAATAATATAGAGGTAAAAAATAATAACGGATATAACCTTGCAATTCTTTTTTTCATATAAATCCAAAAATCGCTATATGTCTTCATTTCATTATAGTTAAATGCAATTACAAACCCACTCAACACAAAGAAAAAATCTACAAAAGTATAAGACTGTCTTATAAAAAAATTACTACTTATAAAGTCTGGAAAATAGGTGTAATGAATTGGGACAATCATTAAACTAAATATACCTCTTAAACCATCAAGTTTTGTTATCCTCATCACAATAATTATTAAATATACTTATTACTAAAAGTAGGTGGTAATTTTAGATTAAATGAAAAAATAAGATATGTATTTACTTTTTTAATGAAATAAATTGTTTTAAAAAAAAATTCATCCCTAAGTTGTAAATAAATAGGTTTCCAAAATTTGGGTCTTGGGGTTGTTATCATTATAATCTTTTTATAGCAGTGCAAATATATAATAAATAATATTTCAAGATGACAATTTTTACTTAAAATGGATAATTACTCTGGGTATTCAATCCTTAAATGATAGATACCATTTAGCTTCTTTTTAATTACTTTTTTAATGGTTTGAATTTCTTTAAAAGTAATATTGGCATTCATGAACTGCCCTTTTTCCATTTGACCAGCGACAATCTTTTCTATTAAATCATCAATGAGTTGTGCACTTGGCTCCTTTAAACTTTTAGAAGCAGCTTCAGCTGCATCACACATCATTAAAATAGCTGTTTCTTTAGAAAATGGTATTGGTCCTTTATAAGAAAAATCTTTAACATCTAAATCATGAGGATTGTCAGTTTCTTGTTGTTTATAAAAATAATAAACTAAAGACGTACCATGATGCGTTCTAATAAAATCAATAATCCTGTCTGGCAAACCATTCTTTTTTGCCAATTCAATACCATCTATAACATGATTGATAATAATTTCTGCACTATCTTTTGGTGGTAATTCATTATGAGGATTTACATTTGTAGTCTGATTCTCAGTAAAATATTTAGGATTTAGCATTTTTCCTATGTCGTGATACAATGCTCCTGTACGTACCAACATTGCATTGGCTCCAATTTCATTTGCTGATGCTTCAGCTAAATTAGCAACTTGCATAGAATGTTGAAAAGTTCCAGGTGCTTTTTCAGCCAATTCTCTTAGTAATTTTGAATTGGTATTTGACAGTTCTAATAATGATACATCTGATACTAAACCAAATGTTTTTTCATACACTAATATTAAAAATAATGATAGAAATGATAAAACCCCGTTTAAAGCAAATAAAATAAAATATTGCCAATTTATCTTTAATACGTCTCCTTCCTGTATAATATAAAAGGCTAAATAAGCTACCATATATACTAAAGTAATTTGACTAATTGAAATAAATAAATTAGCTCTTCTGTGTAACTCAGTAACTGTTAAAATGGTAATTATACCTGCAATAATTTGTAAAAAAATAAATTCAAAACTATTAGGCACAATAAAACCCAATAATAAAACAGTCAAAACATGAGTAAACAAACCCAATCGAGCATCAAAGAATGCTTTAAGGACTATAGGTAAAATTGGTAACGGAATTACGTATAAGTAATTTACTCTATATTTAACAACAAGTGTCACCAATAATATTATTAAAAATATATTAAAAAATATAAAGGTAACTTTTGTATTATTTTCAAATATAGATGCTCTATATTTTTGTAAAAAGAGCAAGAGCATTAATAATGCTAAAGCAACTAAAATTACATAACCAAATACTACCCAATAATAATTTGATTTACTCCATACTTGCGATTCATATTCTTTTTCTAATGAATTTAATATTCTAAATTTATTACCTTCAACAACATCTCCTTTAGATATAATTCTTTCATTTTCAGAAATTAGACCTTCAGTCTGTGAAATTTTATTCAACTCCTCATTAACTATTTTATTCGTCAATTCATCATCATAAAACACATTAGGTTCTAAAGTATTTATTAGATTTTTTGTCAAATATTCCTTCAACAATTTATATCTAGAATCATTAATTTTTTTATCTAGTACATTACCAATGTTATTTGCATTAATAAACTTATCAAAAACTACATCAGTAATAATATTTCCTTTTCTTAAAGCTACCAACTGCTTTTTCTTGGCCATATGAGTATCTTTTTCATTAAGATACCCTACTCGATAAACTATATTAATTAGCTCATTAGAGAATTTTAATAGCCTTTTATTATTATAATTACTCAGTATTGAGTCTTGAGGATTTTGAGTGATTTTTTTATTAAAATTCTCTTTTACTTTATTTACAACATCTTTATCATAAGAGAAATATAGTTTTTTACCTAAAGTAATACTCTCTTTTTCTTCTTCAACTTTTTGGATAGATTTTTGGATAGCAAAATCAAATGGTGCATATAAATTTTCATATTGCCATGGTTTTCCTCTTTGAAATTCATACTTAAAATGTGCTCCTTTCGGAAATAGGTATACAATAGCAAATGTTGTAAGAATAAAAAGGGCTATTTTATATAGTAAGGCATGATTTTTATATAATTTATTTAAAAAATCTCTAAAATTAAATTTCCCCATTTGATTAGCTTAGATTCAAGGTTATGCAATGTAAAAAAAAAAAGTATATTAGACCTTTTTTATAGTTATAATGTGTAAGTTATTATTAAAGAAGAGTAAATTTATAAAATTTATTTTTTTATGTAGTGTATCTGTTTTATCTATAATTGTTTGAATTATGGATTCAGGTTGTATTTTATATGCTGATATTTCTTTTACTATATTCGTTAGTTGTTTCTGTGTATCGTTTATTATTTGATTGTTATGATTAATTAACCATTTCTCAAATGCATCTTCTGTTAAATGCTTATCAATGATTAATCTTGTTATTTGTTTCCCATGATTTTTTGAATCTAACATATTACCTCTACCCGTTACAGCATTGCCAACCGCAAAAACATGATCATATCCAAACATATGATAATCAGCTTCGTCTCTCATTTTCAAAGATGAATATTCATAATGCAACCCATCTATTCTTTCAGGAATACTACCAATAGACGACACGACCATACTTGTTTTAATTTCAAAAAAGCTATGCTCTATCGGTTCAATTTTACCTTTATTTAAAGATACTTTTTGAAAAATAATACCAGTTAATTTTTTCTCTTTTTCAGTAAAATTAATAGGTATAGTCAAAGGCACAAATTCAAATAAGTACTTCTCTAAATATTTATTTAGTAATTTCTCTGAAACAACTTTAGCAGCTTCAATACTCTCGTTAGTAGTATCTTTTGGTGATTTCAAAGGCATATCTCTAGCTGTTCGTCTATAGGTAAGTCTTGTCTTTTTCACCTTAATATCTTCTAATGATAAATTTAACTTATCTAAAGTTTTTTGAACACCCTCTTTTTCTAAAGTAAATAGATCAATGTCAATCCCCTTTTCAAAAAACAAATGATACTTTACCTTTTCTATCAATTACAGCGACATAATGCTTTCTATACACCTCATTTACAATCATATACTTCAATTATTATGTAAAATAAGAAACATATTGCGTAATTACGTAACAATTGTTACATTTTACAAACTCCTTTATAAAATTTTAAGATTGATTAAAATTATCTAAATTCGCAAAAGAAATATAAAAGATATGAAAGATGTAGTAATAGTATCAGCCGTTAGAACGCCAATAGGAAGCTTTATGGGAAGCTTATCTAGCATACCTGCTACCAAGCTTGGTGCAATAGCTATTAAAGCTGCTTTAGAGAGAATTAAATTAGCCCCCGAAAATGTAGATGAAGTACTAATGGGCTGTGTATTACAAGCAAATTTAGGTCAAGCACCTGCTAGACAGGCTGCTATTTTTGCAGGGTTACCTAAAACGGTTCCTTGTACAACAATAAATAAAGTCTGTGCTTCTGGCATGAAAGCAATTATGCAAGCTGCACAAGCCATTCAATGTGGAGATGCTGAAATTATTATTGCTGGTGGTATGGAGAACATGTCTTCCGTTCCACATTATATGAATGCTAGAAATGGGCAAAAATTAGGAAACATTAATCTTACTGATGGCATGGTTAAAGACGGATTAACCAATGTTTATGATGATAAACACATGGGTACTTGTGCTGATTTATGTGCAACTGAACATCATTTTTCAAGAGAAGATCAAGATAATTTTGCCATTGAATCCTACAATAGGTCTGCAAAAGCCTGGGCTTCCAAAAATTTTAAAGATGAAATAATTCCTGTTGAAGTACCTCAACGCAGAGGAGAACCCATTCTCATCACTGAAGATGAGGAATATAAAAATGTGAAGATGGAGAAAATTCCATCTTTAAGACCTGTTTTTAATAAAGTAGGTACTGTAACCGCGGCCAATGCATCTACCTTAAATGATGGTGCTGCTGCATTAGTTTTGATGAGCAGAGAGAAAGCCATTGAATTAAACTTAAAACCTTTAGCTACGATTAAAGGGTATGCAGACGCTGCATTAGAACCAGAATGGTTTACTATTGCCCCTGCCAAAGCTTTGCCTAAAGCACTTTCAAAAGCAAACACAAAATTAGACGCTATTGACTATTTTGAATTTAATGAAGCTTTTGCTGTTGTTGGATTAGCAAATACAAAATTATTAGGTTTGGATGCTAGTAAAGTAAATGTAAATGGTGGTGCTGTATCATTAGGTCATCCTTTGGGATGTTCAGGAGCAAGAATTGTCGTAACATTGATTAATGTACTGAAACAAAATAATGGCAACTTAGGTGCCGCAGCAATTTGTAATGGAGGTGGCGGTGCTAGTGCTATTATAATCCAAAATAATTAAACACGTATTTGATGAAATACGGTATTTGTAACTTAAGTAATATCCCTCTTCGTATAGCTGCTGACAATGCTAGTGAAATGATTTCACAAGTATTGTTTGGTGATCATTTTAAAGTACTTCAAGAAAATAAAGAATGGTTAAAAGTTAAATTAGAATTTGACCATTGTGAAGGTTGGATAGAATACAAGCAGTTTTTAGAAATTTCTAAAGAGTATTTTGATAAGCTTACAACAGCAATATTTATCACTTCTAATGAAATGGTAGATTTTATTGAAGATCAACAAAATAGTTTACTCCCTATTCTTCTTGGAAGTCGATTGCCTTTTTTTGCTAAAAACTCATTTAAAATTGTAGATAAAATCTTTTCTTTTGAAGGTCATATCTCTGGAGCAAAATCTTCTAAAGAAGCTATTGTCAATTCCGCTTTTTTATATTTAAATTCTCCTTTTCTATGGGGAGGAAAAACTCCCTTCGGAATAGATAGTTCAGGTTTTACACAAATGGTGTATAGATTAAATGGATACAATTTATTAAGAAAAGCATCAGAGCAAGCTACACAAGGTGAAGTATTGAGTTTTATTGAAGAATCTGAACCAGGAGATTTGGCCTTTTTTGATGATAATGAAGGTGAAATTATTCATGTTGGTATCATTTTAGCCAATAATCATATCATTCATGCAAGTGGCAAAGTACGTATTGATAGACTAGATCATAGTGGTATTTACAATACCGATTTAAAAAAGCATACTCATAAATTAAGAGTTATTAAAAAGATATTTTAATCATAAAAAAAACTTCTCAATGAGAAGTTTTTTTTATGATTAAAATATCACTTTATATTTATTCTTTTGAGGCATCCCAAAGAGCTTTCATTTCTTTGTATTTATCATCCATCTCTAAATTTTCATACATACTCATTAATGTTCTAACAACATCTATATTGTCTTTCTTAAGATTATGAGCTTTTTCAAAATAAGGCAATGCCACTTTGTATAAATCTATTTGTTTAGCTTTAATTGCATCATATTTTTTAAAGTTACTTAAATTATCATTCATTTCCTCAACCAGTTCTTTGTCTTTTTCTAATACTAATGCTCCCATATTTAAATAGGCATCAGCATAATTAGGGTCTAACTCAATGGCTTTTTTATAATTTACTTGAGCTTCTTCAGACTTTCCTTGTTCTTGATTGATAACACCTACATTAAAATGTAATGTTGCATTATTAGGATCTTTTTGAATAGCTTCTTTCATTAAAGCAGCAAACTCATCCTTTTTATCTAATTTCAATAAAATATTAGCTTCAGTAAATAGTAAATCTACATCTTCAGGGTTTGCATCTCTTGCTTCACGTACTGCTGTAATAGCATTTTCTGTTTCGCCTTTTTCAACTAAAATCAAAGCTATATTTTTAATAATACTTGCTCTTTTAGATTTAGAAACTTCTACTTTTGGTTCTTTATATTTACCTGTTTTAACCATTAAGTCCATTTGAGATTTTGAACTAAAGTTCTCAGACTTATTACTATCAATATTAGTCGCAGAATATGTAGTTGCAATTCCCGTATATCCGTTCTCTTTCAATATCTTGAAATACTTCAATGAAGTCTCAAAATCTTTACTTAAGTAGGCCGCTGTAGCAGCATACTCTAAAAACACAGTATCCTTCTTACTCAAAGTGTAGGTTTGATATAATGTTTTTTTAGCATTTACATAATCTTTATCTTGGTATTGCTTAATCCCTTTATTAGAAACATCTGCAACTAAAGCATTCAATAAAGGTTGAGCTTCTGCTGTGTATTTAGAT
>JAMONB010000198.1 GCA_027066745.1 Flavobacteriaceae bacterium | reverse complement strand
TGGTTATGATTATCTGGAATCGAATATAAAAATTACACGATACAGAAAAATAACTACCAAAAAGGATGGTGACATGTTTCAATTGGTTTTTAACCTTACTCCTTTTTATGCAGAAGGAGGTGGACAATTTGGAGACAAAGGTTATCTTGAAGCACCCAATGGAGATGTTATCTATATTTTAGATACAAAAAAAGAAAATAATTTAATTCTACATTTTGCAAAAAACCTTCCTGAGAATCCATCTCAGATATTCAGAGCAGTAGTTGATAAAAAAACCAGATTTAGTACAGAATGTAATCACTCGGCAACACATTTATTACACCAGGCATTGCGAAAAGTACTGGGAGAACATGTTGAACAGAAAGGATCTGCAGTTTATGCTAAAGGCTTACGTTTTGATTTTTCGCATTTCTCAAAACTAAGTGAATCCGAAATTCAGGAAGTAGAAGCTTTTGTAAACGCAAGAATAAGTGAAAAACTACCTCTAAAAGAACATCGTAACATTCCAATTGAAGAAGCTAAAAAAGAAGGTGCATTGATGCTGTTTGGAGAAAAATACGGAGATACGGTAAGAACGATAAAATTTGGAACCTCTATGGAACTTTGTGGAGGAACCCATGTTAAAAACACTGGAGATATATGGTATTTTAAAATTACCTCTGAAAGTGCTATTGCAGCTGGAATACGTAGAATTGAAGCGATAACCAATGTGGGAGTAAAAGATTATTTTATCACACAAAACAAAGAGTTAAATAAGATTAAAGCCAGTTTAAAAAACCCTTCAAACATTCTGCAAACCATTGATAATCTGCAAAATGAAAATGCCAAATTAAAAAAAGAAGTAGAACAACTCTTAAAAGAAAAAGCAGGATCATTAAAAGACACATTGATCAAAAAAATAGAAAACATCAATGGTGTGAATTTTATTTCAACAGAAGTGAAATTAGATGGTGGTACGATTAAAACCCTTGCTTTTGACCTAGCAAAAAAAGTAGACCAATTATTTTTTATAGCAGGATCTAATGTAAACAATAAAGCTATTTTAACTGTTTATATATCCAAAGAGCTTGTTGAAGAAAGAAAATTAAACGCAGGTAATATTGTAAGAGAATTAGGTAAATATATTCAAGGAGGTGGTGGCGGACAACCTTTCTTTGCAACAGCAGGTGGTAAAAACCCTGGAGGTATTAAAGAAGCGTTGGAAAAAGCAAAAAATTACTTATAAAATTATGTATACATATATATATAAACATCTGATATTATTCACTTTAATAACATTTATCTCTTGTTCTAAAAAAGAACCAGAACCCTTCACTTTTATACAACTTTGTGATACACAACTGGGAATGGGAGGTTATGAACACGATATAAAAACCTTTAAGCAGGCTGTTAAGCAAATAAATGAGCTTAATCCTGATTTTGTAATCATTTGTGGTGACTTAGTTAATAATGCAAGTGATAGTACTTACACTGATTTTAACCTTATTAAAAGTCAATTTAAAATGGACTGCTATTGTGCTCCTGGTAATCACGATGTAGGTAATGTTCCTACAGAAGAGTCTTTAAATTATTACCGTAAAATTATTGGTGAAGACTACTATAGTTTTGAAAATAAAGGCTATTCTTTTGTAATAACAAACTCTCAATTATGGAAAGAAGACATCAAAGGTGAATCTAAAAAACACGATGATTGGTTTAAAAAAACAATAAAATCTATCAATACAAAAGAACAACCTATTTTTGTTGCCGGTCACTACCCTTTATTTTTAGAAAACTATGACGAAGTTGATCAATATTTTAATTTACCTTTAGAGAAAAGACTAGAATTATTAAATTTATTCGAACAAAATAATATTGTTGCTTATATCTCTGGTCACGCACATATGCCTATAATAAATAACTATAAAAATATTAAATTGGTAAGTGGAGAAGCTACTAGTAAAAATTTAGATTCTTTACCAAGTGATTTAGGTTTCAGAAGATGGCAAGTATCTAGAGATACAATTATACAATCCTTTATCTCTTTAACACCACCTCTTAACGAAAGCCCTTAATTTATAAGTATCAATTATTTTGTCACTTTATAAAAATTAATGAAATTCAGAACCGAAATAAATATTCAAAAAGAAAAGAACACTATAAATTACGATTCTGAAATCGTACTTTTTGGTTCTTGCTTTACAGAAAATATAGAAAAATATTTGAGCTATTTTAAGTTTAGAAATGCATCCAACTCTCACGGTATTTTATTCAATCCAAAATCTATAGAGCGAGCTATTCATGATTGTGTTAACCAAAAATCATATACACAAAATGACCTGGATTATTTT
>JAMONB010000197.1 GCA_027066745.1 Flavobacteriaceae bacterium | reverse complement strand
GAGCACGAAATAAAGCACTTCGTTTTTGACGGCCACACCGCCATCATGGAAGGCTCAATCGGTGCCATTCCCCGCCGCATTATGGTCATCAAGCAAGACCTCCACATAGCCCAACGCATTTTGGCCGAAGTTGAATTGACCTGATAGTCAACCATAACAAAAAATATAAAACTTTAAGACATATCTAAATCACTCAATAATGAGAGAGCTTGTTTTATACGCACATCTGTTGCTTTATTTGCCTTTCGCGCTTTCAACTCATTTTCCCAATCATTGATGCTTTCATGATGTTTCAGCCAATGAATTGTAGCAGCAAGCTCAATTACAACAGATGTCTCTTCTTTCATTCTTTTCGCGAACTCAGATGATTTTTCAGCACTCAGCTCAGCCACAGGATCACTATCAGTCTTTGTATCAACGATAGAATATTTATAATAAACCCCACCAAATGAATTTGAAATTGCTTCTTCTTTTATAGATTCATCAAAAATCATCATACTTATCACCGAAGATAATTCGGACGAATATGGGCCATAATGATGATAGGAAAATGCAAATTTATCGTCAGGAATTAATTGTTCAAAAAGATAGAACATTTTCTGTAATCTAATACGTCCAACAATTTCACAATCAGCAGCACTAAAGACAGATTTAATCAAATCAATTTTATTAGACATGCTCATTCCCCCTTCATATGTTTTTCAGCAGTAGTTTTTTCTTCCAACGTTAAAAAATAAAAACGAATCAATTCGATATTTTCCGTTAACCTACTACTAATAATCGTATCGTCAAACTTCGTAACTTCTTTAGAAGTTCCATCATTTTGTTTTACACGTAAAGTTTTATGGGCTTTTTCAGCTTCTCCGTCCGACCTAGAGTAAAAACGATACGGCACTCTATCACAGAAAACAGTTTTTCCAAGTTTGTCCCCAACATGTTCATTCAAATTTTTAACTGCATTTTTTACATCAACTTCACTCGGTCCGTATCTTGCAGAAACGTCTAAAACTTTTAGCGGCTCTCTTTCTACCAATTTTTTAGCTAATTGCCTTATGTGTCTATCTTTACATGAGGCTGCTAGCCGTTCGAAAGTTGACAGAACATTATAGTCATCTAACTCACGGTAGTTTTCAATTGTGTCGCCGCCTTCTGCTAAAAATTTCAATAAAGTATTATCACTTTCCAATCCCAGGCTTTCAGCACTTTCTTGTGACTCCCCAAGACGACATATCAGGGCAGAGATTAATTTCTCAAAGCCTCTTGTGGTTTTGTGCAGATAAATTTGTGTAAAAAGCCGAAAACGTGCCAGTAAAAAATCCTCAGCAGCTTGCCGTCCTTTATTTTTAAAAACAAATGTTTCAATGATTTCAGGTTCTTCATCATCGTCTTGAGAGACCTTTACACTTGTTGTAGTCAGGTTATCAATCAACCAGTCATAGTCAATCGTTCCAGACTTTGTTCCTGTCATATATCTGTCACGTTCCAAATAATCTAAACGGTCTGCATCAAACGAACTGGACACAACAGCGTGATATATATCTACTGGATTATCTAATTCAATTAACCTTGCAATATTTTCAATTAATTCTTGACCACCTTCTTCTTGAGATAAAACTTTAAATACATCGCCATCTTCTGCTCTTATCAGTTTAGCCGTAAATTTTTCATGCTTCTCAATCGGCTTCCCTTTTGCAAGCAACTCTCTTGCCGCCTCAAAAGCATGCGAGAATGGCCCATGCCCTAAATCATGAAGTAATGCAGCAATAAGCACTTCTTTTGCTCGTACTTTATTAAAATCCTCACCCAAGCGTCTTTTTATAACTCCCATTAATTTTCGCGCATTGTGAAACACACCAATTGAATGAGCAAAACGAGTATGTGTTGCACTAGGAAAAACAAGTTCACTAACGCCAAGTTGCCTAATTCTACGAAGCCTTTGAAATTCCTTAGTTTGAATTAATTTCCAAGCCAGTTTATCCACACTGTTACCAAAATCAAAAACGATTAAACCATGGATAGGATCTCTGATCCTTCTTTTCTCACCAGCCATTTATTTCTCTCAAATTTAGAATCATCTCTAAGCACTATAATTAAGAATTTTGAACATTCAAATAAAATGAAAAATAGTTCACCCCTCTCGATTATTACCACACCAATTGCCCCTTTATCTCTATCGGCTCTCGTGCTAATAAACCCGCCAATCTAAGTTTTACGTTTTTAAGAGATACTTCTTTCATGTTTTTGCGCACTAACATTCCAACAAAGATAATTGCTTCACGCAATAGCTTTGCGATGGGCGCAACAACAACCAAGCCTACAATAAAGACGACCACCA
>JAMONB010000196.1 GCA_027066745.1 Flavobacteriaceae bacterium | reverse complement strand
AAGTTGCACTGATAATCCGTAACCTAGGTAAATCGAATACTACTTGAAGCCACAACTCATTCGTATCTGTATAACTTTCCCAGATGAGTTCTCTCTCCAATTTTTCAGAAGAGAAAGGGCTTATAGATAAACTTTGTCCATATTTTGTTGGTAATGCTAGTGCTTTTGCTCCGTCTAACACAACATACTCTCCTGTAAGTAATAATTTACCGTTACTATAAAAAGTATCCATTATACTTTATTTCTATTGTAAATGGGCAATAATAAAAAGGATAATCCTCCAAAAAGTAATACCATTAAAGTTTGTGCCGTCCACATAATCCATCCAAAAGCACGTGCAGGATTGTCTTCTATATTGTACAATATTAAAGCTCCAGCTACAAAAACAGGATAAGTACCTAAACCGCCATTGGTCAATGCCATACTCAAAGCACCAACAACAAAGCCAACAATAATAGCTTCAAAAGGCAGGTTTGAAGTTTCTGGTATTGCAAAAGTTACAGCATAAAACATCAATACATACATCAGCCAAATAAAAATGGTGTGAAAAATAAAGGCCCATTTTTTTTTCATTTTAATAATACTTGCAGCACCTTCAATTAATCCATTAATAAAGTTTTTAACTTTGATAAAAAACACATTTTTAGATTTTTTAATATATCGATAAAATAAAATGATTAAAACTACAGCAACACCTAAAATAATAATTTTTTGAACCATACTTGAAGGGTCGCTAAATAGTTTGTCTCTAATTAAATCAGCTTGTAAAACAAAAGCCAACCCGACAATTGAAAGTAACATAATTACATCTGAAATTCGCTCAGCGACAATGGTACCAAAAGCCTTTTCAAAAGGAATGTTTTCATATTTTGATATGGCAGTTGCTCTTGCTATTTCACCAGAACGAGGTATTAATAAATTTAGTAAATAAGCAATCAAAACCGTCATTATATTATTAGCAAATTTCGGTTTATAGCCTAAAGGTTCTAATAAAAACTGCCAACGATAAGCTCTAGATAAGTGACTTAAAATACCAAGAAATAAAGACAATACCACCCACCAATAATTGGCAGACTTGAAAGAGTCTAATATAGCACTTTTATCTTCAGAAGATAATTTTGATAAAAAGTACCAAATCAAAAAAACTCCCAATGTAATTGGAAGTATGATAAATAAAGTTTTTTTTATTTTTTTATTCAAAAAAGAAAGACCTTTTTAAGATTATAATTAATTTAATAGTTTATTGGTCAATTCATCTGGAAAAACGACAGAAGGATTGAATTTTTTTGCTTCTTCAAAGTCCATCACAGCATAAGAAAAGATAATAATAATATCTCCTTTTGCAACTTTTCTAGCTGCAGCACCATTTAGAATAATCTCCCCTTTACCTTTTTCACCAGTGATTACATAAGTTTCTAAACGTTCGCCATTGGTAACATTTACAATTTGAACTTTTTCACCTTCAATTAAATTTGAAGCATTCATTAATAATTTATCAATGGTTATACTACCAATATAGTTTAAATCAGCACCAGTGACAGAAACCCTATGTATTTTTGATTTTAAAATTTGAATTTTCACGTGTTGTATATTAAAGGTTAATATTTTTTAGGTAATCAACAAAAGAGATACCAAAAATTATATTTGGCAAATATAATTAATTTAGAGCGATATTATCAATCAATCTAACACTTCCTGCAAACACGGCAATAAAAGCTCTGTAAGTGATTTTGTCTTCTTTAAGTTTGGTAGTTTTTAAAGTTTTAACATCTGCAATTTCAAAATATTCAAGTTTCAAAATAGGATTCTTTTTAAATTGCTTTTCTACCCAATCTATAACTTCAGAAATAGTTTTTTTTTCAAATTTATCTCTTGCTTTTGTTAGAGTTTTAAAGATAAAGGGAGCTTCGTTTCTTTGTGAATTTGTAAGTCTAATATTTCTAGAACTCATTGCTAAACCATCTTTTTCTCTATAAATTTCACAAGGAACGATCTCAACAATGATTTGATGTTTTTGAACTAGTTTTTTTATAATTTGTAATTGCTGAAAATCTTTTTCGCCAAAATAAGCTTTATGTGGTTTCACAATTTCAAATAATCGTTTGACTATAGTGCCTACTCCATCAAAATGCCCTTTTCTGTGTTCACCCTCCATTACAAACTCTAACCCATCAAAATCAAAATGAGTTGAAGTAATATTGCCTTTATAAATTTCATCTACATTTGGAGTGAAAACGACATTGCAATCAATAGCTTCTAATAGTTTTAAATCTTTTTCTAAAGTTTTAGGATAGTTTACTAAATCTTCTTTTTTATCAAATTGAGTTGGGTTGACAAAAACACTAACT